>NZ_VOYN01000045.1:0-30126 GCF_013420275.1 Acinetobacter sp. YH01020 | reverse complement strand
TGTACACAGTGCACTGGGTTATGTATCACCTTTTGAGTTTGAAGCAATGTACTATGATAAGATTAACCCGTTAGGTCAGGTGGCCTAACTTAAATAAAAAAGTCTCCGACAAACCCGGTACGGTTCAACTTGGTTTTAATCAACAACTCATCGGAATTAAAACAAATACGCTATATCTACACTTGTATATTGAATAAGCTTTCTTTGCGCTTAAAAAGCGACACTTATCTGATGACGTAGCTCAAAAGGTATGCATAAAAACAAATTAATGGACAATAAAAATGAAAAAGAATCTCTGGATCAGGACACTTCTTTGTATGACGGTTGCGGTGTCGCCACTTACTTTCGCAGCGACAACCACTGCACCCGTTCCACCCAATAGCCAGCAAGTCTTTTTTGTCGGCAATAACTGGGATGGTACGGTAACAGTGATCAATCCTGCAAAAAACTATCAGAAAGTTGGTGTCATCAATATGGTGCCCGACAAAAAGGAACGGCTCACTGAAATTTACCTCAACCCAGTAAAATTGATTGCCTATAGCTATATTCGTAATACGGCAGGAGAGGGAAATGATCAATTGGTCGATGATATGTATTCCACACCAGATGGCAAATCGGTAGTTGCATCACGCCCAAGCTATGCAGATGTAGTCTCGATTAGCATAGCAACAGGAAAAATCAATTGGCGCACACCCGTTGAGGGATTTCGAGCAGACCATATGGCAGTATCCCCTGATGGGCAACAGGTTGCAGTATCAGCGTCTTCAGGAAATGTCGTACATATACTCGATATCAACACAGGCAAGGAGCTCGGGCGCTTTGCCACAGGAGATAAGCCACATGAAAATATTTACTTTGATGGTGGCACAAAAATTCTTAACTCAGCCATAGGTAATGTGGAAACCTCAATGGATGCAGCGTGGCAGGATTTCACTAAAGGCAAACGCTATATCACCATTGCCGATGCTAATAATTTTAAAGTCTTGAAGAAAATTGATTTTCGTCCTGCATTGGATGCCTTTGGCCGTAAAGACCTATCGAACGCTGTGCGTCCAATTGTGTTTAGTAAAGACGAATCCAAAATCTATGCACAAGTCTCATTTTTTAATGGCTTGGTCGAATATGATCTCAATCAAGGCAAAGTCACACGCATTGCACAGCTTCCGGGAAGTACAACTATTCCCTCTGATCGCACGAAATGGGTAAATGACTCACGTCATCATGGGCTTTCGATCAGTGGAGATGGTGAAAAACTATGTGTTGCAGGAACGATGGATGATTATGCCACCATCGTCGATCGTAAAACTTTGACCGCGGCGAAATTGATTGCTGCAGGCAAACCGTATTGGGCAACGCAAAGTCCAGATGGTAAGCGTTGTGTCATTTCTGAAAGTGCCACAGATGCAGTAACCGTGATTGATTTTGCAACAGGTGAAAAAGTCATCACAGTTCCAGTTGGCAATCACCCACAGCGTGTTCGTTTAGGTTATGCACCAGCAGGATGGGGCAGTCAGTAAAACAGTTTAAATCAAAAGAAAATGGAAAAATCAGAGTCAAATCGGCTCTGAATTTTTAATTGAAAAACATTTAGAGATTGAATCATGTATAAGAAATGGATTGTTATTGGGTTAGTGGTTGGCTTGATTTTATTGTTGATGATTCAGTTATTAAAACCAAAGCAGCAGGAGGTTCATGAACAGCTACCGTTAGATCAACAAAAAGTGTCTGAAACACGTTCTGAGCGAACTACAGAAAATGTATTGCAGCATTCAAGTTCTAATTCCAAACAATCAATACTCGACAGAGAAACGCACTCTGAGCTATTACAGCAACGTGAACAGGTATATCAACAATTTCAGCAAATAAACACGCTGATGAGTCAGGGACAGCAGCCGAATCAAAATCAAGTACTCGCTCTACTCGAGCAACAATATAACTTGGTTAAAAAAGGCGTCGTGAAATTGGATGAAGCCATTTCATCAATTCAATATTTACGACAAATACTTCCTGAAATGGACAGAGCTTTGGATAGACAGCTAGCTAAACTGGAACAACTCAAAAAATGAATTAACTTGAATAAATACACTTTTAAACTAACCAAACTTAAATGAAATAATTAAGGTGAAGAACAAAAGTAGAGTGGCACGGAAATAGAATAGTAAATTAAAAAAATGTTTTTTTAAATCAAATACTTGTAATTTAAATAAGGATTTTGAAAATAAACACTCCGAAGATGCCGCTGCAAATGTCGTGACCCTGAACCCGATGAGTTCAAGGTGGACGCGACGTACACTCGCTGGGTTTCCCACTCGAGGAGGGCATACGCTCAGAATATACAGAACACATCCATAAGTTTAAGTATCGGCAGGGGATTAGACCTAGCTGGCGAACACCTCAGAGATGTGCTCAGTATAACGAATTCAGCGTTATTGGCAAATCACCAAACACTGACAAAGTGTTTAAAATGAAGTAATCGGGCAAAGTATAATCACTAAACCACCGATTAATCAGTCAATTCTTCAACTTGTTCCAAAATATTTTGCAACAAAAGTTCGCAGTTTGCATATTCTTGCAAACTCTTATTCATTGACAGGACTTCTTGCATTAATTCAAGTGCAACCATAATGATCAACTTACTCGGTTCCATACGTGGTGCTTTACGACGAAATTCATCGTATTTGTCATTCAGTAATTGTGCTGCGCGTTCTAAATCGGCTTGTTGGTCAGAAGTCGTTGCTAAACGGAAACTATGACCTAGAACTTTTAAATCAACTGCAATTTGTTCACTCATGATCAAACTTCCTCATTACTTTCAGTCGGATGTGCCAATTGTTGAATTTCTTGCGCATGTTGATCTTGAGCTGTACCTAAAATAGCTAAACGTTGAATAATCGCTTCAACTTTTGCTTTGGCATGTTCATTTTTTTGCAATAAACGTTCACGTTCTTGCTGCAAACCTTGAATTTCTTGTTGAGCATGACGCTGTTCATTTTGCATCTTTTCTTTAACGATACGTAGCTCATTACGTTCTGCCAAAATTTCTTGAAAACGATTTTTTAGATCAGTACAGCTTTTTTCAAGACGGCTATATCGGTCAGCCAAAGCAGTTGCATCAGTATTCAGCTGTTGAAGTTGAGCACGTGAATCAGTTAATTGCTCATTCAGCGTATCAATTTCTTCTTGTTTGGAGGTGATAATACCGTTCTTATGTACAATTTGAGCATGATGGTGCTCATCAGACGAGTTTTTCTCATCTTGTAGGGCATTATTTTCGCTTTCAAATTGCGCCAGTCGCTTTTTTAAAACGCTAATATGCGCTTGGAGACGCTGTAATTCTTCTAACATAACGTAGTCGCACAGTCTTGCAAACAAAGGTAATATATACGAAGTATAGAGATTGGATAAGCGAATGCAAGACGATATTTCAGGTTGGTCAGATTGGTCCCAGAATTTTTCTAAAATTGAAGAAATTTCAAGCCCAAGTGAGTTACATGGTCTACTCACTGGTATAGTTTGTGTGTCACAACCCCCGAGTCGTGAAGAGTGGCAACAAATTTTAGCAACGCTTGATGTGGCTGAATTAGACGAAGATGCGGTGGCATTGTTGACTGAAGAAGCAGAAGATGTAGCTCATTCACTTTCAGATGATGAACTCGACTATCTTCCTTTATTACCAGATGATGATCACTTGCTAGGTGAGCGTGTGCAAGCCTTGGCAGATTGGTGTGCAGGTGTTGTTCTTGGTTTTGGTTTGGCGGCAGGTCATCTGCGCACCAATGAACAAGAATTGATTGAGCATTTACAGGATGTCGCTTCAGTAGAATTTGAAGATTCAGATGATGATGAAGACGGTGAAGAAAGCTATCAGGAATTATACGAATTTGTTCGTTTAATCCCAGTGAGTCTGTCGATGGGACGTACCAAAGTTGATGTTTCAGAAACACCGTTGCTACAACTGAGCGCTAAAAATTCATTGGCTCAAGCGGGCAATGTGGTTGAAATGTTCACCCCACACCGTCCAAGTTAAGGCATTCTTTTTGCATTAATAATTAATAGATGATGGGCTCTATCTAAGGAGTTCATCATCCTATTAAATCAATCATAGTCCAAGCGTATAAGAAGCATATCAATGAAGAAATTAACTCAAGCAGATTTTCAGGAACGTCGTGACATCCTTGCAGGTGAAATGGGCTTACGCAGTATCGCAATTATTGCCACGAGCAAAGAAGCCATGCGAAACCGTGATGCCGACTATAAATTCCGTGCTGATAGTAGTTTCTTTTATTTAACAGGTTTTGCTGAACCTGAAGCGGTTGCAGTGATTGAAACCTTTGATAGCGAAGAAGAAGGTTATAGCTATAGTTTGTTCTGCCGTGAACGTGACCGTGAAATGGAAATTTGGAATGGTTACCGTGCGGGTATTGATGGCGCGATTGATGACTATGACGCGGATGAAGCCTTTGCTATCGATTTATTAGACGAAGAAATTTTAGAAAAATTACAAAATAAAGATAAATTATTTTACCGTATCGGGCAGCAAGCAGATTTTGATGCCCGTGTGGCGCAGTGGATTGCAGCTGCAAGCGGTGAATCACGTAAGGGTGCAAGTGCGCCGGCACAAGTCATTCAATTGGATCGCATTATCGATGAAATGCGTTTGCATAAGTCTGATGATGAACTCGAATTGATGCAGATTGCTTCGGATATTTCAGCAGAAGCACATACTCGTGCCATGCAAACAGTCAAACCGGGCATGATGGAATATGCACTAGAAGCAGAACTGAATTATGTCTTTGGTAAAAATGGATGTGTACCGTCCTATAATAGCATCGTTGGTGGTGGTGAAAATGGCTGTATTTTGCACTATGTGGAAAATGATAAAGAATTAAAAGATGGTGATTTGGTACTAATTGACGCAGCTTGCGAATATCAACTGTATGCTTCGGATATTACCCGTACCTTTCCAGTCAACGGCAAATTTAGCCCAGAACAAAAAGCGCTTTATAATGTAGTGCTCGATTCGCAAATTGCGGCGATTGATGCTGTGCGTATTGGCAACTCTTATAAAGAACCGCATAACGTTGCAGTGCGTATTTTAGTTCAAGGCTTACTGGATCTTGGCATCATGCAGGGCGATATTGACGAAATCATCGCAAAAGAAAGTTACCGCCAGTTCTATATGCATGGCACAGGTCACTGGCTCGGTATGGACGTGCATGACGTCGGTTCATATAAACAAGACGGTGAATGGCGTGCCTATGAAGAGGGTATGGTTGTGACTGTAGAGCCGGGTCTTTATATTGCGCCAGATGATGAAACGGTTGATGAAAAATGGCGCGGTATTGGCATTCGTATTGAAGATGATGTGGTGGCAACGAAAAATGGCCCACGTGTGTTAACTGCTGCAGTGGTGAAGTCTGTTGAAGATATTGAAGCCTTAATGGCGAAGTAATTTACTGTAAGAGAATAAGCCGGTCAGATGATCGGCTTTTTTTATCTACAAGCAGTCTTATAAATACTAGTTATATAGACAAGTGTAATTAACAATGGAGTTGATTTTATGATGTTAATTTTTTACAAAAATTAGATATAAGTCTTTTTAAATTAATCGTATAAATTTTTTATTTTAATCATAATTATGGGTGTTAGAAAAGCTGGAGTGGTTATTCCCTTTAATGGCAATCAACAGGATATTGAAAGACTGGTAAATGATTGGCTGGTTTATTTTGAAGAAAACTCAAAATCTGCATTAGATATAGAGTGGCTGACGGATCATATTGTTTGTATCAATAGTGCCGGATTAGCACATTTTGCTTTTACTGAACCTGAAAAATGGAGCAGTTTGCTGAGCAGTCAGTTGCCGATGAAATGGATGATCTTCTTTGATTTTGCAGACACAAATTCAAGCTATAGCTATGCGCTTTATAAAGAGGGTGCAGAAATCAGATGTGTCATTCAAGCGGAAGAAGAGGAACTTTACATGGATGGAGAAAGACAAGATTTTGAAAAGGAATGGTTAAACTTTTCAACAAGGTATTTATACGAATATGTTGAAAATGGCAAAGTTCAAAAAAAATGGACGACTGATTTAAACAGTTTAAAAGAAGAAATCAATGAAGATTTGGAAAGCTATTATCAGTATTATTATTTTAGCGAAAAGGATCATTTAATTTATCATACTCAATTGGTTCGGCAGTTATTGATTGAACTCTTTAAAAACTATGTCGGTTTTGAAATCTTTGATAGTGATTATAATCCAGTAAAGAAAATAAAGTTTAAGTATAACAATCAGCGTACTTATGATGATTATTTGAGTTTAGCCTCTAGAGGGGATATTGCAGCCCAAATTAAATTGGGTGAAATGTATGAAACGGGATGCGGCGTCGAAAAAAATGATGTTACAGCACAAGGATGGTATCAAAAAGCGGCTGATCAGGGTGATGATGCGGCGATGCTGAAGTTAGCGGTGCTGTTGTTCAGAAAACCATGTAAAACAGAGGTTCATATCGCTTTAGCTCTGCTGAATCAGTCAGTGGAAAAGGGAAATATAAACGCAAGAACGGCCCTTGCTGAAATATATGAAACGGGCGAAATTCTTGATCAAGATTATAATGTAGCAATGAGCTTGTACAAGCAATCGGCAAAACAAGGCTGTGCAATTGCTCCCTATAAAATTGGCTTAATGTATGAGCTAGGTAATGGTGTAGATCTAGATTTAAAGATGGCAAAACGTTGGTATCACCAAGCAGCGAATGCTTTTAATCAAGATGCAGAAATTCGATTGCAGGAATTAATCCAGCATTTTAATGCTTAAGCCATTCATTTAAATTATTCCGTATTAAGGAGATCGTTTCTGTCTTTTGTGTTCTATATCTTTATCTATAGCAATGAAAATAAATTGAATACATGAGCGCAATATTTTGACCAAATCATGGAAAATATTAAATAAATATAAAAAAAGCCGATCTATTGATCGGCTTTTTAGCTTCACTTTGCGATTAAGACTTTTGTAAAAATTCTGTCGCTAATTTTAAAAACTCTTCCGGTTTTTCATATACGGCCAAATATCCGATTGCCGGTTCAGCATATTCAGCATGTGAAATCAGATCTATAGCATATTTGACCATACACTCGGGTGCATATAATCATAATTACAGCCATTCACTAATGTTTGTTTGTTGATTTTTTTTCGCTGTCTCAATCACATCGGTATGAATCTACAACTCAGCTTGGTGGGTAAATCTTTCTCAATTATTGGTTTGCAGCCTATTTTCTAAGGTTTGCGCCATAGTATTTTCACACCATGCCAAGGTAAAGTTGGCGCTAAAACCTGTTTGAATAATAGTGCTCGACATCGCTTTAGAGTTGCTCTGTACCTAACTCAAATTAAAGCTTAGTACGTGCATCAACTTTAGGATAAGGCGCCAATAACACAACAAAAATTACATCTTCTGGATATTCTGCTGCGGAATATATCCAGAAAATGTTGTGTAATGAAAAGCTCATTAAACCGAATGGTGTAACATAATTGGTTTTTGCAGCTGCAATCACTTATTCAACTAATTGAGCAATGGCTAAAGGCTGATCATCAGGTAGTTAGCTTGATATCGTCCTTTTGAATGCATCAAAACATGACATGTTCAAATGACGCTGATTTACGCAAATGATGGCTCATACTGATGGACTCAGCCATTTTTATTGTGATTTTCTCTTTTTTAGAGATCAATATTTACGGTAAGAGATGATTAATTTTGTATTTAATCAGTGCAAATACCTGCAACTAATTTGTATTTCATTATAAAAAATCATGCCCTTGATGTAAGATAAAATTCATTACAGATTATATGTATTTCGAGTGAATGTCCTAAATTCGAATACAACATAAAAAAGGAAACAAGCATGCAGCAAGAAGTCATCATTGTGGGTGGTGGTATGGTAGGTTTAAGTTTGGCACTCATGTTGGCCAAAGCCAAAATTGGCGTAAAACTTTTAGAAGCCATTAAATACCCAAATTATGATGATGCAAACCTTGCGCCTTATCACTCTAGTTTTGATGCGCGAAACAGCGCCTTGTCACGCCGTACGGTGCAGATTTATCAAGAACTTGGCCTGTGGAGTGCTTTGCAGGAGCACGCCACGCCTATCTTAGAAGTGAATATTACAGAGCAAGGCAGTTTTGGTAAGGCACGACTCAAAGCAGAACAAGAAAAAGTCGAAAGCTTTGGACAAGTTATTGAAAATGCATGGCTCGGCCGTGTGTTGCTCACAGAAGTCAAAAAAGAACCGCTGATTGAATTAATTGATGGCGTACAAGTGACTTCACTGACGCAAGATGCAGACTTTGCATATATAGAAGCACAGCGTGCTGAAGAACAGCTCAAGCTGCAATCTAAAATCGTGATCGCAGCAGATGGTCGTGACTCATTCTGCCGTAAAGCCTTAGGTATTGGTGCATCGGTGCATGACTATGACCAAGTGGCGATTGTCACTACGGTGCAAACCTCTAAACCACATGGACATGTCGGTTTCGAGCGCTTTAGTCCGCTCGGTCCGTTAGCGCTGTTGCCACTTCCGGGTGAATACCGCCGTTCAGTGGTTTGGCCAGTGCCTAAAGGAACTGAAGGCGAGTGGATGGGTGATGAAAATGATCAGCATTTTTTAGATGCCTTACAAGAAACTTATGGCGACCGTGCAGGTAAATTCCAAAAAACGGGTAAACGTTTCAGCTTCCCATTGTCCCAAGTGCTTGCAGAAAAACAAGCTGTCGGCCGTGTAGTGCTGATGGGCAATGCAGCGCATACCATTCATCCAGTGGCGGGTCAGGGTTTTAACTTATGTATGCGCGATGCCTATGTACTGCGTCGTTATTTAACAGAGCAAGTTGAAAAAAATGCCGATTTGGGTGATGCAGCTATGCTGCTGGATTATGAAAAATCGCGCCTGACCGATCAGCAGCGGGTGATTAAATTCTGTGATTCAGTTGTACGTGGTTTTAGCAACCAGAACCCAATTTTAAAATTGATCCGTAATACAGGATTAGTTGCCTTTGACACCATTCCGGGTATCAAGCCTTTGGTCGCGAATTATGCAATGGGGCTAAAAGCATGAGTTTCAATCAAACAGATGTACTGGATGCTGTGATTGTCGGCGGCGGCTTGGTCGGTGGCTTAACGGCATTGCTGTTGGCGCAAGGCGGTGTGCAGGCTACGGTATTGGATGCAGCACCTATTTTGGATGCAGAAAAAACCAAAAGTGTTGCGAATCCTCGGGTTTTGGCGCTCAGTCAAGCCACTATTCATTTACTCAAGACCGTGGGCGTTTGGGAAAAGCTTGCCCGTCAGCAGCCTTATACTGGTATGCAGGTGTGGAATAAAAATGGCTATGGCGAAATCAATTTTGGTCATGTGGCAGAGCAAACACCATCTGTTGAGCAAGCTTTAGGTTCAATGGTTGAACCAAGCATATTGAATTTAGCCATTCAAGAAAAAATGCTAGAACAGCTTGAAGACTACCGAACCCAAGTTAAGGTCAGTCGAGTTGAGCGTGGCGTTGGTGTGTGGATCATTCACCTTGCAGATGGTACTCAGCTCAAAACAAAACTGGTGATAGGTGCAGATGGTGCAAACTCATTTGTCCGTGAGCAAGCTTTCATCGATCTAGATGTGCTGGACTATAAACAAGCCGGTGTAAGCTGTGCAATTAAAACCGCCCAACCGCATCAGCATGTAGCGCGTCAAATTTTCTTAGAAACTGGGCCTTTGGCATTTTTGCCGATGGCGAGTCTGAAAAAAGAAGAAAGCGGTTATTGGCAATCCATTGTGTGGACCTTACCAGATGATTACGCCGAAGAATATGTGGCTTTATCCGATGTTGAATTTACTGCGTTGCTCACTCGAGAAAGCCATCACATGCTCGGCGAGGTCTTAGAAGCAACGCCACGTGCTAAATTTCCATTGAAAGCGCGAGCAGCACAGCAATATGTGCATGATGGTCTGGCGTTGATTGGTGATGCGGCCCATGTGATTCATCCACTTGCAGGACAAGGCGTGAATATTGGCTGTTTAGATGCAGCAGTGCTTTGCGATGTGCTTTTGACCGATAAAAAACGGGGTGTGTGGGCACATGAACAAAGTTTGAAGCGCTATGAACACCGTCGTAAAGGGCAAAACGATGCCATGATGCATAGTATGTCCGCGATTGGTTGGTTAGAAACCACCACTTTTTCACCTGTGGTGTGGGCGCGAAACTTTGGTTTAAAACAAGTGGAAAATCAGACTGTTCTAAAAGATGCGTTTATGGCTCAAGCCAATGGTCTGAGTATTTTAAAAGAGACAATCTACGCAGCTTAGGTCAAAGTCTGATATTTTTTAGACAGTCGTATAAACAAGGTTACGATTTTGATTAAAAAAGATACGATTTTTTGGTTGTGGGTACTAGTCGAAATGCTCAGAGATTGCTAAATTTCTGTTAATTTAAAACCAGCCATTCGCTGGCAAACAGAAGTCATTCGCGGGGAGAACACAATGACTGATATGAACGATTATGATGATCCAGAAGATTCAGTAGTTGATGAAGATGAAGCACAAGCAGCTGAAAAAGGTGCAGGTGACGCAGCTGATTCTGCCTCTGATGGTGACACCTCTGAAGCTGAAACATTAACAGTGACTGCAAAACTAAAACAACGTCAGGCGCTTGAAGATGAAGTTGCTGCGTTCTTAGCGCGTGGTGGTCGTATTACCGAAGTCCCTCCAGACGAATCGGCAAAAGATTAAAATGAAAAAACACCACGTCATGTGGTGTTTTTTTTTTGCTTCATTCGCTTGTGCGATGATGAAAGTCATTCATTTTTTAACTCTGTAGCATGTTTGCTCAAGAAGTTAAGTCGTTAATAAGATGTGAAGTCGCTTCAAGCCGTCTTTGGCTTCATATATTTACGACTGATCGCGAAAATAGGATAAAACACAAAATGCAGTAAAAGCAAAAACATACAATTGATAATGAATGCAGCAATATACGGCGGTGCATGCATGGCCGCCACAGCAGCGACAAAAGATTGAAAAAGTAATACCGCACTCAAAAC
This sequence comes from Acinetobacter sp. YH01020, assembly GCF_013420275.1. Lineage (NCBI taxonomy): Bacteria > Pseudomonadati > Pseudomonadota > Gammaproteobacteria > Moraxellales > Moraxellaceae > Acinetobacter > Acinetobacter sp. YH01020. The sequence goes on along the minus strand of NZ_VOYN01000045.1, from coordinate 19,046 downwards.
GACATAAGCCCAATAGCGATGCCTATCCCAAAATTGGCTCAGTTTCAGTAAATTACCGACTACAAAATAGAGGGAACAATATCCACAGACCATCGCAATCGCGCTATGATCGGCCGTCATTTGCTCGCCACTAATATAGTGCGGATAGGGTTGAATGCCAGTATAAATAATATGTGCAAGGGCGGTGAGCCAAACCAGATTAAAGAGAATGAACATCAGCGGTTTTTTGACAGACAGATTTATGGACATGTTATAAGCAACTTTTTTCATTCTATTTAAATTATTGTATGGGATAGCTTATGGAACCCGTAGGTCCCATAAGCGGTTCAAATTAAAAATAAAAAAAATTAAGCTTAATCGTTCGCTTGGGTTAATTCTAAAGCACGTTGATAGGCCACTTTCTTTTTAATCCCAGTTAAATCTGCAGCCAACTGAGAGGCAGCTTTCACGGACAAATCTTGAAGTAAACGTGTCAGCAATTTGTCTAACTTTTCTTGCTCTAGGTCTTTTTCTTCGGTCGCACCACCAATCACCAAAACGATTTCGCCTTTTTGCTGATTATGATCAGATTCAACAAAATGAACCAAATCACCTAAAGACATTTTTTTAATGGTTTCAAATGTTTTGGTAATTTCACGTGCAAAGCCCACAGGACGATCGGCACCAAAGACATTCGACATATCTTTTAGGCAGTCCACAATACGGTGCGGTGCTTCATAAATAATCATGGTTTGAGTTTCGTCTTTCAATTTTTCCAGTGCTAAAAGACGTTGTGAATGTTTAGAAGGTAAAAAGCCTTCGAAACTAAAACGGTCACTGGGTAGGCCGACAGCACTGAGAGCTGCAATAGCAGCACAGGCACCCGGCACAGGAATGACACGAATATTTTTTTCTTGTGCAGCACGAACCAGTTTAAAGCCGGGGTCACTGATCAATGGTGTGCCTGCATCACTAATCAGCGCCATATTTTCACCCTTTTCGAGGCGTTCAATCAGCTGGTCTATTTTGTTGCTTTCGTTATGGTCGTGGCAGGCGGTTAAAGGTGTATTGATACTAAAATGTTTAAGTAATTGTGCTGAAGTTCGTGTATCCTCGGCGGCAATAATTTTAACCGACTTCAATACCTCAATTGCACGATAACTAATATCATCTAAGTGCCCGATTGGAGTTGCAACAACAAATAACTGAGCACTCATAGGTTTCTCCATGTTGGATAATAAGAACAAAATTTTGGGTCTTTGCCTTTTAAGCAGTATGTTTACTGCTGCACAGGCAGACGTCTTGGTCATTCTACCTGAATCTGGTCCTATGGCGCGAGCCGCATCCAGTATTAAGCAAGGTTTCAATAGCGCATATCAATCATCAGACTACAAAGTGCCCATTAAGTTTGTAGATTCAAATCAAAAGCAAATTGCAGTGATATTGAAGCAACAGGTAAATAAAAAAACTCAATTGGTGATTGGCCCTTTAGCACGTCAAGACGTTGAAGCACTTGTAAAGGCAAAGCCTAAAGTCCGCGTGTTGGCTTTAAATGAAACGACGAGCCAAATTCCCAATGTTTGGCAGTACAGTTTATCGAAACGTGATGATGCCTTAGCACTTCAAAAAGTCTTTGAAAAAGACAAGTTAGCGCAAGTGCTTGTTCTACGTCAGCCTGCAACAGAGGCAGAACATGAATTATTGCTCATGTCCTTAATCAGCCAAAGTTCAGTACCTATTCAAGTGGTTGAACAACTCCCAACGAAGCTAGACAAAAATCAAGGGGTGCTGTTGCTGGGCAATAATGAATGGTTAAACAGTCAAAAAAAACTACCCAAAACGAAACTATATAGCGTCGCCAATGCGATTGAAGCCACTAAGCCCATTCCTGTAGGGCTGAAATTTTGTGATGCACCTGCCTTACATGATGCGCGTTGGCCAGACCTGATCCGAGCTTATGAGGAAAATCCAGTAGATATGCCATATCAACGTCTTTTAGCTTTTGGTGGGGACACATGGCATATCGCAAAACAATATTTGCAAGAACCGAAATTAAAAAGCATTGAGTTTCAGGGACGAACAGGGCTAATCAAAATTAGTCAAAACAATATTCAGCGTGTTCCTCACTGCTATGAGCGAAGTAAAAAAGGCATCGTGGCGATCTCACTTTAGGGATGAAACGATGCAGCTAAACTTAGAGCAGATGAATTTGGGACAGATGAATCTGGGGCAGTGGGCAGAACGGCAAGCGCTGCGTTTGGTTGAGCAGCAAGGCTATGTACAAGTGCAACAGAATTATCATAGTCGTTATGGTGAAATTGATTTGATCGTTGCACGTGGTCAAGAATTGGTATTTATCGAAGTTAAAGCCCGTTCGAATACCCGTTATGCTCAAGCCGTTGAAAGTATCTCTATTCACAAACAACGTAAGATGATGAAGACTGCATTGCATTTTTTAAATGAACAGTCACATTTTCAAAATTATTATTGTCGCTTTGATGCAATTTGTTTTGATTTTTATCAACACTTTGCAAAAACACTACAGCAAGACTTTTCTAAATACCCGTATCATCAGCAATGGATTGAAAATGCTTTTACTTTTGATCAAGAGTTGATTAATCTTTGATAAAACAAACTGTGTAAACGCATAGAAAAATACGTGTGGAAATTTGAGGAGTCGTGCTGAGTGGTTAAGCGTATTGCAATAACGATGCTTTGTGTCGCAAGTTTATCTGGCTGTGCGAGTTTTATTTCGAATGGAACAGGATCAGCACCTGTAGGAACTGAAAGCGGCGCACGCTCATTGGGACAAGTTTTTATTGACTCTTCCATTGTTCGAACAGCAAAAATTAACTTATATAAATTAGATACTCGTTTTAAACAGTCACGTGTCAATATTGAAAGTTTTCATGGCAATGTCTTATTGACTGGGCAAGTGCCAGATAATCATTTAAAAGAATTGGCAGAAGAAAATGTCCGTTCAATGAGTGATGTCAAAACTGTACATAACTATATTACAGTGGGTAATCAGATCAGCTATAGCACCATCATGCAAGATACTGCGGTCACTGCGAATACCCGTGGTTTGATTATGAAAGCGCCTGTGGTATCTGACAGCAAAGTACACATTCATACTGAAGATGCTGTTCTTTATGTGATGGGCCGTTTAAACAGTGCGGAAATCACAGACTTAAATCAAATCTTGCAACAAGTGGGTAATGTAACGCGAATTATCACTTTAATCGATAATATTGATCAGAACCCAAATCCACAGGCACGTTCAATTAACTCAAGTTACACCACATCTGCTGTAGGTAATGTGCAACCTGAAGTACAAACGCCTGTAGCGATAGATCCGGATGCTGTCGATCCAAATGCTCAATAAAATGTCGGAAATGATGCTGTAATATATGAATCAATGGTCTCTGCGGCTTCAGCAAAAAATGGATTTGGCTAAATCTTTATACCGAAATTTTCGGTTATATGATTTTGGCAGTTATGCATTAAATCGACTGACACCCAAACAAGGATATCATGTTCAAAACAATATCCCTTATGGTCTTAAAGCGCGCCATCGCCTAGATTTGTATCGCACGTCAGCACCTCGTCAGCAACGTCCACTCATCGTGTTTGTACATGGTGGAGCGTGGATGCATGGTGACAAAAAGGACTATGGATTCATTGGTGAGGCTTTTGCAAAAGAAGGCTTCGATGTTGCTGTCATCAATTACCATCTCGCACCTGAGTATATTTTTCCGGCTTCAATTGATGATCTTAGCCTTGCATTAAACTATTTGACGCAGTCTCAGCATAAGTTGCAGATTGAAGTGGAAAATGTGGTGTTAATGGGACATTCGGCAGGGGCATTTAATGTCATGTCTGCACTGTATCATCCGACGCCTTATCAGCTACAAGTGAAAGAGAATATTCGTGCAATTGTGGGATTGGCAGGGCCATATCATTTTGATTATAAAGGTGATCCGATTTGTGCAGATGCCTTTGATCAAAATGTACCGTATCAACAAGTGATGCCGTATTATTTTGTTGAGCAAAATCAAGTGAAGCATTATCTATTCACTGCGGATAAAGACAATATCGTTGGCCATAGCAATAGTGAAGATTTTGATCGTCGATTAAAAGCCTCAGGCAACCATAGTCAATTGATTCAAATCCCTCGTGTTGGGCACATCACGATGATTGGTTCAGTTTCGAGTCTATTTAGTCGCTTCTTTAAAACCAAAGCTGAAATCATGCGTGTACTCGATGAAATTAGTCCACCTTAATGTCTTTGGTTAAATGATTGAAAATAAATAACCGCCAAGTATGGCGGTTTTTTTATTGCATGATTTATTTACTAAAAATAGCTACTTATAACCATGCTTCGGTGTCATCTGCAACAGCAGACCCATGGATGACATGCATAATCATTGAATGGGCGATACTTCCTTTGAACGGAATTTCAGGTAATGCATCAAATTTAAAGAAAGCCGCATCACTTATTTCTTCTTCTTGTAATTGAAGTTCACCTGAAGCATATTCTGCTTTAAAGGCGATCATTAAATTACTTGGGAAGGGCCAAGGTTGGCTTGCCAGATATTGAATATTTTTGACCTTTAGCCCAACTTCTTCTTCAGTTTCACGACGAACCGCTTCTTCTAAAGTTTCACCGACTTCAACAAAACCTGCGATCAGCCCATACATTGCCCGGACATTTTTCGCATTTTTAGCCAATAAGATTTCATCTTCACGACGGGTAATGACGGTAATGACACAGGGGTTTACACGAGGGTATTGGTGATAACCGCAAGCAGGGCAAACCATGGCATATTCTGTGGCGTGGACTTGAGTTGCAGTACCGCAGTGGCTACAAAATTTATGATTACGGCGCCATTCTAAGAGTTGAATAGCACGGCTGGCTTGTTCAAATTGCTGAACATTCCAAAGTTGTAAAAGTTGACGAATAGGGATGAGCTGTAAGCCATCAGGAATTGGCTCATTTTCAAGTAGATCACGGGCAATCACTTGATCACCCGTGCCAATATTTAAATCACTTGCGAGTTGCTCAACTTCGGGAAGTTGAAAGTTTTCATCGACCAGCAATTGCTGTTGTTTGAAGATATACGCAAGTGATAATTTAGACATTAGGCTGCTGCTGATTTCAGTTTTTCGCTACTGTCCAATGCTACCTTAAACATGCCCTGTAAAACAGGTTGTTTGTTCTTTAAATTGTCAATCAACATATCTGCGCTTGCCAATGAATCTAATGCTTGATTCACTTCATTTGCATCAATCGCTGTTGAAGATTCAACTCGTTTCACAATGAATTGAGCTGTTGAATTCAGCGCATTTTGAGCTGCATCTGCATTGAGGAACAACATTGCACCACCAATTTCACGGAATTGAGTTGCAGTCGCTTCAAGTTGTGTCAAATCTTGGTTTTGTAAATACTGAACCAAAGATTGGCTAGCAGCATCAATTAAAACCTTGGTCTCATTTAACAGAGCAGCGTGTGCTTCATCTAAACGGTCGAGTGAAATATTCATATTATTCACACGAAGTTGTAAGCGGCTAGAAGTGTGATGACGCTCAAGCACACCAATCGAGTTCATGGCAGACAAGATATTGTTCATCAACTGCTGGGCAAAGCTTTCATCTTGTAAAATCTCAGCATTACCTAATGACGCAGCTTGACGCGACAGGTCGTTATACGCTTCATTTAAGTTCAAGACTTTGAAAATATTTGCCAATTCGTTCAATTTCGCTTGAAGTTCTTGGGTTTTTTCAGGCGTCATATTTTGATAGTTAAATTCAATATCATTACGAATTTGCGTCATTTCAGTCGTAACCAATTCACCAATGGTATGCATGGTTTCGAAGTCAGGACCATATAAATGACGACTGAAAACTTGCAATTGGGTGTCGGTAAGAAGGTCTTCACCGATATTTAACTTGCCACGAATATGATGAGAAATGTCATCTTCTTGGCTAATGCTTAGACTTAAGACATTGGCTAAATCAGAAATGGATGCTTTAAAGCGCTCAGTTCCTGCAAAATATTGAGCCATATTGCGTTCAATGCTTACCAAGGTACGTAAACGAGCATCGGTAATTAAGATTTGATCAATTTGATTAAACGCAACAAAAACCAAGTTCCAGTATTGTTTGCTTGGATGTTTGTCTGAAAGACCTGCTAAATACGTACCGACCAATTTAATCGCTTGCAGATCCAGCTCAGTTTCTTCTTGTTTAATCAATTTATTCAACGCCAACTTATACAGACGGTGAACGTATTTTGATTTTTCAAGTGCAGGCGCTTGAGGTAGGTCAAAGTCAGGGGTAATACAATCGAGTAGGGACTCAATGTGTTGGCCTTCCGACGTTAAAGGTTTTCCTAAAGACAGCTCTAGACGATTTAGACTGTCGAGTAGAAACTGTGGAATTTTAACTTCACGCAGGCAGATAAATTCGATATAGCGTTTCAGCATGGTCGTGCCTTCGCTAAGTGCGATGACCTCTTGAGTGTTAATTTGCGCAGGGTTCCCCATGATCTTGCGCATTAACTCTGCTGAATATTGAGCGATTTTTGCCAAACTTGGCATATCAACTAAAGCTAGTACTTGAGCACATTGTTCAAATTGAATCAGTGCATCATCAATCCCGAAAGGTAAAGTTTGATCTTCAACTAAGGTGCTGACTGCTGATTCGACTAACTTGATTGAGTTATCAACCTCATTTTTTATTATCAGCAAAGCCGTTGGATCAAAATGGATAGAGGTTTGGTAAGACATGTATCTGCACCTTTCCTAGATGTTTTATCTTGTTTATTAACCGCCCCTTAAGGCGGTCCATGTTTATGGTTTTACTATAGCGTATGTAAGAATTGTTTATATACAAAAAGTAACACGAAATTTAGATTTTATTTCGCAAAAAGGCAAGGTGTACCATGTTTTTCTTCAAATTGTTTGACCCATGTCTCATGGGCTTCAAGTTCATCTGCGGAAGGTAAAATCACGGGTAATTCTATTTCAACAGCGGCGCGGGTTTGCGAACCATCTTCATTTTGCGAGTGGGTCAGGGCATCGATATCAAAGGAAACCTGACCGCCCGTCATTGCTAGGTATACGTCAGACAGAATTTCCGCATCGAGTAACGCACCATGGAAGGTACGGTCACGTTGTGGAATTTCGTAACGACGCACTAATGCATCGAGTGAGTTTTTCTGGCCTGGATGCTTGGCTTTGGCCATAGCCAAGGTATCGGTGACTTCGCAAACTTCAGATAAGGCCACAAAACCGGCACGTTTGAACTCCATATCAAGGAAGTTCATATCGAAGGTTGCGTTATGCGCAATGATTTCTGCGCCTTTTAGATAGTCAAATAATACATCAGCAATTTCAGCATACAGTGGTTTGTCTTTTAGAAAGTCATCACTGATTCCGTGAATATTTTCAGATTCACCGACAGGTTTTTGCGGGTTGATATAAATATGAATTGAGCTGCCCGTAAGTTTACGGTTAATCATTTCCACCGCACCGACTTCAATAATACGGTCGCCATCTTGGAAATAGAAACCGGTCGTTTCCGTATCCAAAATTAATTGTCGTGGGCCAGATACATCAACTGTTGCTGGTGTAATGACAATCATTGGATGGATTTCAGCAGCTTGCTTAGACTGGATAGGGGCAGCTTCATTCAACGTTGAAGCAATGTCAGTTGCTTGTTGTTCTATCGTAATGTCATCAATCTGCTCTGCATTGATCGCTGTGTCAGTAGTCATTTCACGTGACGGAGCAAATTCTAGCGGCTGAGCAATTGAAGACTCCTGAATTGAAGCATCAATAATGCTTTCATTTGCAATCATTGCTTCTTCAGAGATTTCTTCTGCTTCATCCTCGCTATCAGCAAATTCAAGTCCAAACGGATCATTTAATAGCCAGTCGGGTTCAGCTTTTTTTTTAGGTGCTTCAGCTGTAGTTGATGCCGCTAGTTTGATCTGTTCGAGGGTTTTTTCTGCGCCTAGATTGGCCAATTGATCGGCCATTTCATTTCCCGGATGGCCTGCATGCCCTTTAATCCAGTTCCATTCAATTTCCCGACCCTGACAAGTTGCATCCAGTAATTTCCACAGATCAGGATTTTTAACATCTTTCCAGTTTTTCTTTTTCCAACCATGTATCCACTCGGTAATGCCTTGTTTGACATAGTTAGAGTCTGTCCAAATAATCAGTTTTGCATCGGACGGACAGTGTTGAATGCCTTCAATTGCAGCAGTCAATTCCATACGGTTATTGGTGGTTTCAGCTTCGCCGCCGCAGAGTTTTTCTTCTCCAGTTTCACGGATGATATACGCCCCCCAACCCCCTAAGCCAGGGTTGCCTTTACATGCACCATCAACATAAAGCGTGATTGTTTGAGACATAAATCAAATCCGGAGAAAAACGAGCATTCAGAACCGTATATTGTATAACGCAAATGACGGAGAGAAATCCATTTCTGGCGATTTTTTTAATTTCTTGTAACATTTATACTGAAATAGCGTTAAATTAACGCCTTGTGTCTGTGTCCTGCTTCACTACAATGGCATATCTAAAAAATAAATTTTATATGAGTTGTCTGGATTTTTTTATGTATAAATCAACTGCGACTGTCTGGCAGCCTACGTTACCACAAATTTTTAAATTTACAGTCTTGGGTTCTGCACTCGCAGCTCTTGGTCTGACGGGCTGTTCTTCATCGCAAACGACTAAGCAGAACTCAGCAAGTAAACAAGTCGGCTCAAACTTTCTCGATGCCAATAGTTTAGATTCACTCGAAGATTTACTTTCTGCAACAGACATGCGTGCCGTAGAAGGCGACCGCCTTTTAGTACTAAAGCACGGTGATGTTTGGAAGCGAATGACCGTTGGTTTCAAAATGGATTTGAACCACTGGGATACGCGAATTGAAGCACAGCGTGGTTGGTTTATTTCACGTCAACCGTATATTGACCGTTTAAGTGCGCGTGCGTCCCGTTATTTATATCACACGGTTAAAGAAGCAGAACGTCGTGGTTTGCCGACTGAGTTGGCGTTATTACCAGTGATTGAAAGTTCTTATGACCCAGCAGCAACCTCAAGTGCAGCCGCAGCGGGCTTATGGCAATTTATTCCAAGTACTGGACGTATTTACGGCTTAAAACAAACCTCAATGTATGATGGTCGTCGTGACGTAGTGGAATCAACGCGTGCAGCTTATGAGTTTTTAGGTGCGCTACATAACCAGTTCGGTTCGTGGGAATTGGCTTTGGCTGCATATAATGCAGGGCCGGGCCGCATTCAACAGGCGATTAACCGTAACCGTGCGGCAGGTTTGCCAACGGATTATTGGTCGCTAAAACTGCCCCAAGAAACCATGAACTATGTCCCACGTTTCTTGGCTGTTGCTCAAATTATTAAAAATCCAAGTGCCTATGGCGTAAGTTTGCCACCAATTGCCAACCGTCCACACTTTCGTGAAGTGGCTGTAGGGCCTGCAAATTTAAATGAAATTGCATCTATTACCGGTTTAAGCCGTGCAGAACTCTATGCACTAAACCCTGGTCATCGTGGCGATGTGATTGATAGCAGCAGCCCAATGCGGATTTTAATTCCTGCGGATGTGAGTCCATCAGTTGATGCACGTTTGAAAAAATTACAATCAGGTGGTTCATCAGGTTATTGGGCAAGTAATTCAACTTATAACTTACCAAAAAATAATGTTGAAATAACACCGTCACGTGTTACTCCGCCGGAATTAAATAGTAAAACTATTCAGCCCGCTAAAGTGACGCCACCTACGCTTAAAACACAGCCGACAGTGACAGCTTCTGCCAAACCACCTGTAGTCGCTACAACGGTAACGCCGAGTGTTCCATCAGGAACGAAAGGCAAAACGCCAATAGGATCATCTGCTTTGGCTGCATTTGCATCGAATAGTGATATTCCAAGTGCGCCGCGTATTCCAGTCGCTGTAACACCTTCGACGCCTGTGAAAGCCGTATCTGTCGAGCCACCACTCAGCGCAAATGAGCGTGAGCAAATCATGGCGGCTATTAAAGCTGAAGGTGAGACCAAAACAGTCGATGAGGTATTAAAACCAGTAGCGACTAAAGCAGAACAAGAAGAAGTCGTTCAGGAAATTAAAGCTATTGCGCCGAAAGGCACTGAAATTGTCGATCCTTATGATGGCAAGATTAAGTTGACTGCGATTCAGACCAGCCAGTCGATTGCAGATCAACAAGGTAAAGAACTGACCAAAGGGTTCTCTTACCCGAAAAGCGTGGCTGAAAATACAGGTGCAGATTCCGAAGAAGCCAAACGCAACCAAGGTAAAAATGTCATTCGTACAGATTCTGAAATTGTAGTTGTACCACCTAAAGGTAAACGCAGTACTTATACAGTTTTGGCGGGCGACACATTAGCGTTGATCGCGATGAAAAATGGCGTGAATTGGCGTGATATTGCAGCTTGGAACCAAATTTCGCCAGATTCGACCTTGTATGTCGGTACGACCATCTATTTATATGATGCGAAACCGATTGTGCAAAATAATGAAGAATCGAAAGCTAAGCCTATCGCAGATAGCTATGTGGTGAAAGCAAATGACAGTCTTACAGCTGTTGCGAGTCAATTTGGTTTAAGTACGAAGCAACTCGCCGACTACAATGGTTTAACCACCACGAGTGGTTTATATGTTGGACAGAAATTATCCCTAAAAGAAACGCCTGCATCGAAAGCAAAATTGGAAGCTGATAAGAAAGCCGCTCAAGTTGTCGAAAAACCTGCAAAAGTTCAAACCAAATCCTACACGGTAAAACGTGGTGAATATCTAAAACTCATTGCAGATCGTTATGCGCTGTCAAATCAAGAGTTGGCAGATTTAACAACTGGCTTAACGGCTGGCAGTAGCTTGATGGTGGGGCAAAAAATTAATGTGCCATTACAAGCTGTAGCAGAAGTTGAGAAGCTCGAAAGCAAAGTCGTGAATCGCATTGAAAATGTCAAAGTTGATCCTGCGTATAAAGTTGAAAGCTATAAAGTGCAGCGTGGTGATACGCTTTACAGCATTGCGACGCAGTCAAAAATCAGTTTGTCAGAATTGGCGAGTCTAAATGATATGTCGGTAAATAGTGGGCTGATGGCTGGGCAAAGCATTAAAGTTCCTGCAAGTTCAACTGTTCCGGATACATATGTGGTGCAGTCTGGCGATACACTGACAGGCATTGCTAGTCGCTATGATTTAGGCATGGACTATGTCGCAAATTTAAATGGTATAGAGCGTAGTTCTGGTCTACGCGTTGGGCAGAAATTAAAATTAACAGGTGATGTCGCACCGGTTAAAGTAGAAACCAAAGCAGAGGCGACCAAAATTGAAAGCAAAACCAATACACGAACGAATTCCGTTGATGCGACCGATATTCATGTGGTGAAATCAGGTGAAACATTGGGTGTGATTGCGAAGAAATATCATCTTCAATTACGTTATTTAGCTGAATTAAATGGCCTAAATACCAATAGTGCGATTCGTGTAGGGCAGCGTTTAAAAGTAGATGGTGAACTACCTGCTGATGTAGCTAGTAAAGCAACTGAAACCAAAAAAACGGAAGCTAAATCCTCTACGAGCAATGTGAAACCAGCAAATACTGAAAGCTATACTGTGAAATCAGGCGAGTCTTTAAATTCGATTGCTAGTCGGACAGGCTTAACTGTGGCAGCATTGGCTGAGTTAAATAACTTGAACCCGCGTGCTGGGCTTCGTGTTGGTCAAAATTTACAAGTTCCTAAAACCATCAGTGAATACCGTATTAAACGCGGGGATACGCTGATTGGTTTGGCAAGTCGTTATGGACTAGATACATCAAAACTCGCTGAAATGAATGATATGCAACCGTCTGCTCAGTTACGTATTGGTGAAGTGATAAAAGTACCGAACTGAGTCCAAACATTAAGGAGTTAAGTTGAATGTATTCTGCTTCAACTTCGCGTTACGTGTTTGGTATGACCTTGAGCATACTTTCAACAGGGGCGTGGGCTGCATTGCAGACCACGCCTTTTCTTGCCATACATAGTAGCCCTCAATATCATCAATTACAGGCAATGCCCTATGCCAATCCTTTTGCCACTAAAGGGGGCTATATCACGACTTCGAGTATTGGGAGTTTTGATAATTTAAACAGCATGAATGGAAAAGGGCGTTCTGTTGAAGGTATCAATTATCTATTTGATAGTTTGATGAGTTCATCTTTAGATGAGCCGGGTGTGATGTATCCGTTGCTTGCCGAAAAGGTGACATTTGACCCCAAAAAAACTAATTTTGTTATTTTTCATTTAAACCCAAAAGCACGGTTTAGTGATGGTTCCGAACTCACTGCTGAAGACGTTAAATTTAGTTTTGATACCTTTCAAACTAAATCAAATCCCGGTCTACAAATGTACTTAGCGGATTTGGACAAAACAGATGTTTTATCTAAATATCAGGTGAGGATGAGTTTTAAATCTGGTCATAATACTGATATGCCCATGATTTTGGCGCAAATGCCGATTTATTCCAAAAAAGATTGGGCAAAAAAAGATTTTACTCAAATTACATTGCAGCCCATATTAGGCTCAGGCCCTTACACGATTGAGACGATCGATGCAGGTAGGAGTATTCGCTATAAGCGCAATCCAGACTATTGGGGGCAGAAATTAGCTGTCAATCATGGTCGGTATAATTTTAACCATCTGAAATATGTATATTACCGCAGCCCAGACATCGCCTTTGAAGGCTTTAAAGCGGGTCAATTTACGTTATATGAGGAAAAGACCGCACGTAATTGGGTGGGAGCGTACAATTTTCCTGCTTTTAAAGACGGTAAAATTGTCAAATATCGCTTTAAACATGAACGACCGATTCCCACAAAAAGTCTCGTATTTAATACCCGTCGTGCGCCATTTAGTGATATTCGCTTTCGGCAAGCTTTAACTTTTGCTTATGATTTTGAATGGCAAAATAGAGCGTTGTTTTATGGGCAGTATCAGCGTTTACAGAGTTATTTTAGTAATAGTGTGTTAGAAGCAAAGGGAAAACCCTCTATCCAAGAGTTGGATATTTTAAAACCGATGTTATCGCAACTTGATCCTATTCAACGACAGGGGGTTTTATCCAATTGGCAATATCCTGTTTCTGATGGCAGTGGATTTAATCGAAAAAACCTTCTGCATGCACGCCAACTGTTATTGAATGCGGGTTATCGTTATCAAGACGGCAGATTGGTGGATGCAAAATCTCAGCCTGTGAAATTTGAACTTTTGATTCAGCAACAAGATTTGCAGCGAACCTTAATGCCATTTATACGAAATTTGAAACGTTTAGGTATTCAGGTGTTATTACGACAAGTCGATGGACCGCAATACACCGAGCGTATGCGAAATATTGACTTTGATATGATCGTGGATGAAATGCCTCAATCACTCACTCCAGCGGGTGAACAAGCTCAACTTTGGGGCAGTCAAGCAGCTGACCAAGTGGGTAATTATAATTATGCAGGGATTAAAAATCCTGTAATAGATCAGCTCATTCAACAGGTGATCAATGCTCCAAATCGAGAGGAATTGATTATTCGTACGCGTGTTTTAGACCGTCTGCTCAGAGCGGGTTATTATCAAATCCCAATGTTTGGGCAAAGTGAAAACTGGTTTGCCTATTGGCATATGTATAAGCAACCCTATGTTAAACCTAAACTTTCTGTAGGGATTGACTATTGGTGGAGTGATGCAGCTGAAGCCAAGCAAATAACACAATATCTACGGCAGCAATAAATACATCTGAATGACAAGGAATGTGAAAGCAACATGGGCACATATATTTTAAAAAGATTGCTCCTGATTATTCCAACATTGTTTTTCATTTTACTGATTAACTTTGTCGTGATTCAGATTGCACCGGGAGGACCTGTTGAACAAGCCATACAGCAAGCTGAGTCCTTTCAAGGTATGGGAAACACAGGTGGTGGTGAAACTGCGACGACAGGCAGTAAATACCAAGGTGCTAAAGGCCTCAGTGAAGAAATGGTGGCAAAAATCGAAGCGCAATATGGTTTCGATAAACCATTATTCGAACGTTTTTGGCTCATGTTAAAGGGCTATGTAACGCTAGATTTTGGTACAAGTTTCTTTAAAGATAAGCCTGTGACTCAGCTGCTTTGGGAAAAGCTGCCTGTATCCTTATCCCTTGGTTTATGGAGTACCTTGCTGATCTATCTGGTGTCTATTCCTTTAGGCATTAAAAAAGCCCGTCAACATGGTTTGTTATTTGATAAAAGCACGTCTATTTTATTGGCTATCGGCTATGCCATTCCTGCTTTTGCCTTTGCCATTTTACTCATTGTCTTTTTTGCAGGTGGTTCATATTTTCAGTGGTTTCCTCTGCAAGGTTTAGTTTCAGAGAATTTCGCTGAGTTAAGTGTATTTGGCAAAATTGCAGATTATTTTTGGCATATGGCGTTGCCTTTGTTTGCTATGGTAATTGGTGGTTTTGCAGGCTTAACTTATCTGACCAAATACTCTTTTATGGAAGAGTTGAATAAGCAATATGTTCTTGCTGCTCGTTCTAAAGGTTTGACCGAATCACGTGTGCTGTATGGGCATGTATTTCGTAATGCAATGCTCATTGTCATTGCTGGTCTACCAGAAGCCTTGATCGGCATCTTCTTTGTGGGAAATCTATTTATTGAAATTATTTTCAATTTAGATGGTCTGGGATTGTTGGGGTTTGAAGCCATAGTACAGCGCGATTATCCAGTGATTTTTGGCACCTTGTTTATTTTTACCTTGATGGGGCTGATATTAAGATTAATCAGTGATGTCATGTATCAAATGATTGATCCACGAATTAATTTTGATTCGCAGGGGGCAAAATAATGTCTCCGATCATGCAAGCACGTTTTCAACGTTTTAAAGAAAATAAATTAGGCTTTACATGCTTTATCAGCTTTGCCTTGATTTTTATATTGTCCCTAGCTGTCGAGTTTATTGCCAATGATAAGCCGCTCTTGGTTAAATACGATGATTCTTTATATGTGCCGGTAATAAAAAGTTATCCAGAAACCGCTTTCGGTGGGGTATTTGAAACTGAGGCAGATTATAAAGATCCTGTGGTGCAGCAACTGATTGAAGATAAAGGTTGGGCTGTATGGCCACTGATTAAATTTTCCTATCAAACACCGAATTTAGAACTGGCTGTGCCCGTACCATCTGCACCAACTGCACAAAATTGGCTCGGTACCGATGACCAAGGACGTGATGTGCTCGCACGTATTTTATATGGATTACGTGTGTCGCTCCTGTTTGGTTTTGCATTAACTTTTGCTTCAGCAATATTGGGCATCATGGTTGGGGCGATACAAGGCTATTATGGTGGGTGGATAGACCTCATTGGTCAACGGATTTTAGAAGTCTGGGGCGGACTCCCGATGCTATTCATGGTGATGATTTTAGTCAGTATGTTTACACCGAGTGTGTATTGGCTCTTTGTCATTATGCTGTTGTTTGGTTGGCCCACCTTAGTTGGCTTGGTTCGTGCAGAGTTTTTACGGGCACGTAATATTGACTATGTACGTGCAGCACGGAGTCTTGGCGTTACAGATAGTACGATTATGTTTCGGCATATCTTACCAAATGCGATGAGTTCCAGTCTGTCACAGCTACCTTTCATGCTTACGGCAAATATTACGGCACTGACAGCCTTAGATTTCCTAGGTTATGGCTTACCGCCTGATGCCGCGTCCTTAGGTGAGTTATTGCTTCAAGGGAAAAACAATCTGAATGCACCATGGTTGGCCTTATCGGGGTTCTTTACATTAGCGATCGTGCTGTCTTTATTGATTTACATTGGGGAGGCGACACGTGATGCATTCGATCCTAGACGTCAATAATCATCAAGTTAATGTACCTCCCATCGTGTTAGAGGTGGAACATTTACATATTTCACATGCAGCACAGGTCTTGGTTGATGATCTAAATTTTAAATTGCATGCAGGTGAAACGATAGCGATTGTTGGAGAAAGCGGCTCAGGTAAATCGATTAGCAGCCTAGCTATACTCGGTTTGTTGTCGAGTGATCTGCAGGTCACAGGCAGCGTCAGCCTGAGTGGACAGAATATTCTTGGACTGAGTCCTGAACAGCACCGAAACATTCGTGGACAGAAAATTGCCATGATTTTTCAAGAGCCGATGACAGCTTTAAATCCATTACATCGGGTTGAAAAGATTGTTGGTGAGTCACTGTTGTTACAGGGATGGTCGAAGGCAAAAACTCGGCAGCGGGTTATAGAATTATTAAATGATGTTGGTATTCCCGATGCTGAAGATAAGTTAAGACGATACCCACATGAGTTATCTGGGGGGCAGCGACAACGTGTCATGATTGCCATGGCATTGGCCTTAGATCCTGATATTTTAATCGCTGATGAGCCAACCACGGCTTTAGATGTCACTTTGCAAGCGCAAATCTTAAATTTATTAAAGTCGCTACAACAGCAGCGTAATATGGCCATGATTTTAATTAGCCATGACCTGAATTTGGTCAAGCGCTATGCCGAACATGTGATTGTGATGAATCGTGGACAAGTGGTGGAACAAGGAGATGTTCAGGAAATTTTTGAGCAACCGAAGCAGGCGTATACCAAAAATCTATTAGACCATGATTTTGGTAAAGCAATACAGGTTTCACAAACGCAGACACTTTTAAAATTACACCAATTAGGAGTGAAGTTCCCAGTCAAACAAGGCTTATTGAACCGCATCAAAGATTATGTCGTTGCGGTAGAGGCTTTGGATTTAACAGTGGCTGAAGGTGAGTCGATCGGTATTGTTGGAGAGAGCGGTTCTGGGAAAAGCTCCTTAGCATTGGCTGTTGCTCGGCTCATAGAAAGTGATGGCGAAATTATTTTAAATCAACACGCCATCCATCAACTTTCAGAAAAACAGCTCAGACCTCTACGTCGTGAATTTCAAATCGTCTTTCAAGATCCATTCAGTAGTTTAAATCCACGGCTAAATGTAGAGCAAACCATCGGCGAAGGTCTGGCCTTACAGCATTTATCTGCAAATGAAATTGTACAGCGTATAGATGAAGCTTTGCAGAAAGTCGAATTAGCCAGCTCATTTAAGCAGCGTTATCCACATGAATTATCGGGTGGGCAACGGCAGAGAGTCGCCTTGGCACGTGCGTTGGTATTACGTCCTAAATTATTGATACTCGATGAACCCACATCTGCACTAGATCGGACGACACAAAAAGCCATTGTGAAGCTACTACGGCGTTTGCAGCAAGAATATAATATGAGTTATTTATTTATCAGTCATGATTTACACGTGGTCAAAGCCTTGTGTCAAAAAGTGTTGGTACTGCGACATGCCAAAGTCATGGAGTTTCAAGACACCGCAGATCTATTTGCGCGACCACAAACGGACTATACCCGTAAATTAATTGAAGCCAGCCAATACTAAAATCAAACTTATGGATATTTTGACAAGTGTCATTGTCAAAATATCCTTGACCTTTAGAAAATAATAATTAGAGTAAATACTCAGGACTTATTATTTCATTTTGGACATTGTCATGAGCCATTTAGCTGAAAGCTTTAAAATTCGTAATACCACATTTAAAAATCGCATCATTAAAGGTGCAATGAGTGAAGCATTGGCCAATACCGCAGGCCAACCCAATCACTTACATTTTGGATTATATGAAGCTTGGGCGAAGGGTGGTTTAGGCTGTGCCATTACGGGTAATGTCATGGTGGATTTTCGTGCTAAAAATGAGCCTGGGGTTGTTGTCGCTGAAACTGAGCGAGATTTAGCACAATTAACACAGTGGGCTGAGCTAGGCAAGAAGCACGGCATGGTGCAATTGGTTCAACTTTCACATCCGGGCCGCCAATGTCCAAAAGGTTTAAATAAAGAAACGGTTGCACCGTCTGCTGTGCCATTTAGTCCGATGTTAGCCACAACGTTTGGAACACCGCGCGAACTTCGTGAAGATGAAATTTTAGATATCATTCAGCGTTTTGCACGTGCCGCACACATTTGTGAAAAGGCAGGCTTCGAAGGCGTGCAATTGCATGGTGCGCATGGTTATTTAATTAGTCAGTTTTTGTCGCCACTGACCAATAAACGTCAAGATCAGTGGGGCGGTTCAAATGAAAATCGCATGCGCTTTTTGCTTGAAATCTATAAGGCAGTTCGTGCAGCGACGACCGATGATTTTATCATTTCGGTCAAACTGAATTCTGCTGATTTCCAACGCGGCGGAATTAGCGAAGCAGATGTGATTGAGGTCTTTAAAGCAATAGATGCCGCAAGGATTGATATGATTGAAATCTCGGGCGGTTCCTATGAAGCGCCAGCGATGGCGGGTGCTAAAGAAGAAAAACGTAAAGCCAGTACCATTGCTCGTGAAGCGTATTTCCTCGATTTTGCGGACAATATCCGTAAAGAGGTAAAGTGTGCATTGATGGTTACCGGTGGGTTTAGAACCGTCCAAGGCATGAATGCTGCACTAGACAGTGGAGCTTGTGATTTCATTGGTATTGCACGTCCATTCGCTGTTGAAGTCGATTTGGCTGATCGTTTATTGGCGGGGCAGGATGTTCGTTACGGCGTAGACAAAATTAAAACTGGCATACCGATGATTGATAAAATGGCGATTATGGAAATTATTTGGTACGCCGCTCAGTTTAAATCGATTGGTGAAGGCAAACAGCCAAATCCTAAACTTTCACCGTTAAAAGTGTTTTTTAAATATCTTAAAGGAAATTTAACAGCGGTCATTAAAGGGCAAGTCAATTCACGTAAGTCGGCTTAATCAATCATTGAATTATTAGAATAAGGGCAATCGGCATACATCCATGTTATGGTTGCCTTCATTCATATCAATATTGTGAACCGTACCGGGTTTGTCGGAGACTTTTTTATTTAAGTTAGGCCACCTGACCTAACGGGTTAATCTTATCATAGTACATTGCTTCAAACTCAAAAGGTGATACATAACCCAGTGCACTGTGTACA
>NZ_VOYN01000044.1:0-31298 GCF_013420275.1 Acinetobacter sp. YH01020 | reverse complement strand
TTCAGCACTGTATGTTCTTCGTTTTTTCGCAAGAGATGCGATGGATGTCTGATTATTTGTAGTCATAAATTTAAGTCCCCACTTGTTTCTAAGTGGGGACTAAATTAAGGCTTATAGGATGAATTCAGAAGGTGTGTTCAGCGGACGCTTACGTATGTCGTGATTTAACTGCAATTGATAAAGTTGAATGGACTAAATATCTGAAAAAGCCTGCCAAGGTAGCAGGCAAAATGATTTTTTGGATCTAGAACAATGCCAAAATGTACTTTTATGGCGCAACTAATTGCTCAAATAGCTTTTTCATGCCTTCGCTGGCACCTGCTTTAATCAGTTCATATTGCTCAGGTACACGCTGATAATCTGCTTTCGGGTCAATATAAAATGCACGGCAGTTAGCAGGAATTTCGTGAATTAATCCAGCCACAGGATATACAGCTAGACTTGTGCCAATCACAATAAAAATATCTGCTGTTTGTACACTTACACTGGCATCTTCATAGGCAGGAACTGCTTCGCCAAACCAGACCACATGTGGCCGTAAAGGATAACCCTCAGGGCATTTGTCGGTCTCTAAGTTTAAATCAGTACCTTCAATAGGGAAAAATTCCTGCGTATATTGTGCCTGAGGGCCAGAGCTTTTTGCGTAACGAATATTGCCATGCAGATGTAGTACATTTTGACTGCCTGCACGTTCATGTAGGTCATCAATATTTTGAGTAATGACTTGTACATCAAAAAAATCATCGAGTTCAGCAATTAATTTATGCGCTGCATTTGGCTCTGCGGCTAAAATATGTTTACGGCGTTCATTATAAAAACGCTGTACTAAAGAAGGGTCACGTGCCCAAGCTTCAGGTGTGGCCACATCTTCAATACGATGCTGCTCCCAAAGACCATCACTATCACGGAAGGTATTGATGCCGCTTTCTGCGCTCATACCAGCACCTGAAAACACCACAATTTTTTGCATAGATATATAGCCTTATATTTTAATTGATGCGTCCATTAGGTACGGTTACATGTATTGAACGAATAATGCAGCGAATTTACTGTACTCAAAATATAGCGACTACTTCAACTCAGCTGATGCAATTCTTGTAGCACCCAATCGACAAATTTTTGTATTTGCGGTGAACTGTCTTGGCTCGAATGGACTAAATAATATTTTCGGCTACCGTGCAGTTTTTTATTTGATGCAATCACCAATTCTTTTTTTCTCAGTTCTGCTTCGATCAGCATTTGTGGAATCAGTGCCATACCCATGCCATGACTGGCTGCCACAGAAAGCATAGAAAATAGTTCATGTCGCTGACCATCAAATGGTTTGGGATGCTGAAGCTGATGGGCTTGAAACCATTCTTGCCAAATACTTGGACGGGTGGTTTGCTGTAATAAGGGCAATTGAAGCAATTCTTCATCGCTTAAATTAAAACTGTGATCATCGGTCATTTCCGCAAGTGGAAAGTTGTTTTCAATCAATTTGGGGGAGCAGACAGGAACCACTTCCTCATCCATTAAATAATGCGCTTGAATGCCAGGCCAATGCTCAATATACTGTTGCGTTCCTGCAAAAATAGCTGCGTCAAAGACATTTTCATTAAACAAAAAAGGTTTGGTACTGGTTTCCAAATGCACGGTAATTTCAGGATGCTGTGCATTTAAATTATTTAATTTTGGCAACAGCCAACGTGTGGCAAACGTTGGCACAACGCCCAGCTTTAAAGTACCGCCTAAGCCTTTGTGCGTCATGATATCAGAGGTGCTTTTTTCGATGCCTTGCAAAAAGGGTTTAATACTTTTTGCATATTGTTTGCCTGCTTCAGTGAGATCTACACCGTGACGCGTTCGGCTAAATAGCGTGACGCCTAGATATTCTTCTAGCTGTTGAATTTGGCGTGACACAGCACTTTGAGTAATAAATAACTCTTGAGAAGCATGCGTATAACTTGCGTGTTTCGCAGCAGATTCAAAGCAAATTAAGCTTTGCAATGATGGAATATTACGCCGCATAGATAAAGTCCTTTTTATCGAGAGGTATCACAAAATGGCATATAAGAATGATTTTCATATACCACTATAGTCTATAAATAAAGCAATCCATCGCTTAAATCAGTGGCTAAAGTGCTTAGCACGCTGTGAACAAAGCTCAGGTATGCGAAAGGCGCATATCTACATGCAAATTAATCGTTTGAATGAATCACTTTTCACACATAGCATCGAATAAAACAAAGAAAGCCCGAAAAAGCAGAGGATGCGATGAATCAAATGGTCAATGTAAAAAAACCAAAAGTACAATTTAACTGGCAAGATCCGTTTCTTTTGGAACAGCAATTAACTGAAGAAGAACGCATGATTCGCGATACTGCGCATGCATACTGTCAAGAGCGTTTACAGCCACGTGTACTCGAACAATTTCGCCATGAAAAAACCGATGCATCTATTTTCCGAGAAATGGGCGAACTTGGCTTACTTGGCCCAACGATTCCAGAGCAATACGGCGGCGCAGGTCTAAACTATGTTAGCTACGGTCTAGTTGCGCGTGAAATTGAATATGTGGATTCTGGCTACCGCTCAATGGCCAGCGTTCAAAGTTGTTTGGTGATGGTGCCAATTAATGAATTTGGCTCTGAAGAGCAAAAACAGAAATACCTACCAAAACTGGCAACAGGCGAATACATTGGCTGTTTTGGTTTAACTGAACCAGATCATGGCTCTGACCCAGGTAGCATGATTACTCGTGCAAAAAAAGTCGAAGGTGGCTATCGTCTCAGGGGTGCAAAAATGTGGATTACCAACAACCCAATTGCCGACGTGTTTGTTGTTTGGGCGAAAGAAGTATCGCCTGAAGGTAATGTTGGTGACATTCGTGGTTTTATTTTAGAAAAAGGCTGGGAAGGTCTATCCGCTCCTGCAATTCACGGTAAAGTTGGCTTACGTGCATCGATTACCGGTGAAATTGTGATGGACAATGTCTTTGTCCCTGAAGAGAATGCTTTTCCAGAAGTACGTGGTTTAAAAGGTCCATTTACCTGTCTAAATAGTGCTCGTTATGGTATCGCTTGGGGCGCAATGGGCGCCGCAGAATTCTGCTGGCATACAGCGCACCAATATACTATGGACCGTAAACAGTTTGGCCGACCATTGGCAGCGAATCAGCTGATTCAAAAGAAACTTGCAGATATGCAAACTGAGATTGCCTTGGGTTTACAAGCTGCGCTTCGATTTGGACGTATGAAAGATGAAGGCATTGCTGCTGTAGAAGGCACATCACTCATTAAACGTAACAACTGTGGCAAGGCTTTAGATATTGCCCGTGTTGCGCGTGACATGATGGGTGGTAACGGCATTTCTGATGAGTTTGGTGTTGCCCGCCATCTGGTCAATCTCGAAGTCGTCAACACGTATGAAGGAACGCATGATGTACATGCACTGATCTTAGGTCGTGCGCAAACAGGCATCGCGGCTTTTAGTAACTAATTGAATTCAATATCAATAGGGCGCTCTGCATAGAGTGCCTTAGAGACTTTTTATGCAAAAATAAACTTAATCAATAAAGGATTCATCGTGAAACACTCTTGTAACTCTGTGCAATAGCCTGAGCAGTGATGAAATAAAAAGAATAAAAAAGGCAAATGTGCAGACATAGGAATGCCGATGACTCATTTGGGAAAATGAGGAACAAGGAAATGAATAACGAAATGCAAAACGGAGCAGGAACGCTCAAATTGCCTTCTAACGTGGGCACGATGCATCGGATTACCAGCAACACTTGGAAAATGGCTTTTATTTTTGCCTTTATTTCCTTGGTGATTGATGGTGTAGACATCATGTTGCTGTCATTCAGCCTGACCAGTTTAAAGGCTGAATTTGGTTTAAGTACATTTTAAGCCGGAATGCTCGGTAGTTCTTCTTTAGCAGGGATGGCGCTGGGTGGTATTTCGGGTGGATGGGCGTGCGATAAATTTGGCCGTGTGAAAACTATTGCTTTGTCGGTAGTATTTTTCTCAATCATGACCTGTATTTTAGGCTTTACCCAAAGCTATGAACAATTTTTAATTTTACGTTTTATTGGCGCATTTGGTCTGGGCTCACTTTATATGGCGTGTAATACGCTGATGGCAGAATATGTACCAACCAAATACCGCACAACAGTACTTGGGACTTTGCAAACGGGTCAAACTGTGGGGTATATCGTTGCAACGCTGATGGCGGGTGCCATTATTCCAGATCACGGCTGGCGCATGCTATTTTATGTCACCATTATTCCTGCTGCTTTGCCCTGATCTTTATGCGTTTTGTACCTGAACCAAAATCTTGGCAGGAAGCAAAAATTGAGCAGCTAAAACGCCGTGAATTAAAACTTGAACCTGTACAGCAACATGCTGCAGTCAATCAAAATGCACCTTCTGAAAGTATTTATAAACGTATTTTTGGGCATACCAATCATCGTAAAATGTTCTTCTTTTGGATGTCGACCGCTGCATTTCTACAATTCGGTTACTACGGTGTCAACAACTGGATGCCAACGTATCTAGAAACCGAACTCAGCATGAACTTTAAAGCCATGACAGGCTATATGGTAGGCGCATATACAGCCATGATTCTGGGTAAAATTTTAGCAGGCTATGCCGCTGACAAATTTGGACGTCGTATTACCTTTGTGTTTGGTACGGTAGCTACGGCAGCATTCTTACCGATCATCATTTTCTATAACACACCAACCAACATCGCCTATTTACTCGTAACTTTCGGTTTCCTATACGGTATTCCATACGGTGTAAATGCAACGTATATGGCAGAAAGTTTCTCTACGGATGTACGCGGAACAGCGATTGGCGGTGCTTACAATATGGGACGTTTAGGCGCAGCCATAGCACCAGCAACCATTGGTATGATTGCTGCTGGCGGATCGTTCACTATGGCCTTTATTGTGATGGGTGCTGCTTACTTTATTGCAGGTGTTATTCCGGGCTTGTTCATCCGTGAACGCCAATATGACCCACAGCAAGCATCACTTTCTTCAGATGCGGAAAAAGAAAAACTGGCAAGTTTAGATACACATGTTGCTGATGCAGAGCAAAAAGCGTCTGCAAAAACTGCAACAGTAAAATAATTAAAAATATCTGTGCCATAGCTCAATACTATGGCACATCTGGAGTGAACTATGGGTGCATTAAAAGGAATTCGCGTATTGGACTTAAGCCGTGTTTTGGCAGGTCCTTGGTGCGGTCAAATATTGGCTGATTTAGGTGCAGAGGTAATCAAAATTGAGCGTCCTAAAGTAGGGGATGATACCCGTATGTGGGGACCACCTTGGATGCCAAATCAGCAAGGTCAAGCGACGAAAGAATCAGGCTATTACCAATCTGCGAACCGTCACAAATATTCTGTAGCCATTGATATTGCCAGTGAAGAAGGGCAAGCCCTAGTCCGTGAAATTGCCCAAACTGCAGATGTCGTGATTGAAAACTACAAAGCAGGCTCACTTGCCAAATATGGTTTGGATTATGCATCGCTCAGTGCGCTAAATCCAAATATCGTATATTGCTCAATTACAGGTTTTGGTCAGGATGGTCCACGTGCGGAAGAACCAGGCTATGACTTTATCATTCAAGGTATGTCCGGTTTGATGAGTATTACTGGTGAATCTGATGATGTAATCGGTGGTGGCGCACAAAAGGTAGGGGTCGCTGTGGTCGATATTCAGACCGGACTGTACTCAACGATTGCCATTCAGGCGGCATTGTTGGCGCGGCAGCATACAGGACGCGGTCAATATATCGATATGTCATTACTCGATGTACAGGTGGCGGCGCTAGCCAATCAAGGTATGAACTATTTGACCTCGGGTAAAGCACCTAAACGTATGGGAAATAATCACCCGAATATCGTACCCTATCAAACCTTTAAAGCTAAAGATAAAGAATTTATTATTGCCTGTGGTAATGACAAACAATTTAAAGATTTGTGTATTGCGATTGGCTATAAAGAACTGCTAGATCAGCCGAACTATTTACGTAATCAAGATCGGGTGAAGCACCGTGAAGAATTGATTCCATTATTGAGTGCCTATTTTCTGACACAAGATGCTCAAGTTTGGGTTGATGCGATTCATGCGGTAAAAGTGCCAGTGGGTGTAATCAACTCTGTAGAAGACGCATTAAATGAACCGCAAATTCAACATCGTCAAATGGTGGTGAATATTCCACATGCTTTAAATCATGATTTTAAAGTGATTGGATCACCGATGAAATTATCTGATACGCCTGTAGAATACCGTCATGCACCGCCGCAGTTAGGGCAGCACACAATCGAAATTTTGTCCCAATTTAAAACTGAAGCTGAATTAAATGAATTGGCTGCACAAGGTATCATTGATCAACTCAATCATCCTGCAGCTTAAAATTTCATGGGATTATTCTTCAAACTATTCTTCAATATATGGGCTTAAACGCCTATGTGGAATGAGTGGAGTTAAAAGTTTAGACCGAAGGACTCCAATACTTCGGTCTTTTTCAATATCAATATTCATTTACGGAGTGCTTTTAATGTTAATTTTCTAGATAAAGTATAATTATTCATTAAAGCTTGGGCCTGCAATACGGTCTTTATTTTTTCGTATGAAAGAGATGTCCATACTTTTGCGCCTTGATATTTTTTCTTTAAGCTATAACTTTAAAATTCTGGAATCCACAAACCAATTTCCGCAATGCTGCAGGCAATAAGCATTTATATGCCTATTTTTCAAGTCTACTAATTGCACAGAAAGATCTCGATACCACCTCCATTGGCGAGAGTATAAGTCTTTATATCCTTAATACGCTGAGTTGTAACATCTGCATTAGAAATCGTAGAACTAAAGCCAATGATTAAACTAGAAAGCAATATTGATCCGTTTTTTATATAGATGAATCATTCTTCTAATTGTCCATTTATTTTAAGAACGGACATTAAATCAAAGCCTTCAAACGAAATAAAGCCCTGCACAATGGTAAGGCTCTATTTTAATAACATTACATTGAATTTGTTCAGCTGCTTATTATTGCTGTATAAAATTCTGCAAAGCCTGATTAAATGCATCTGGCTGTTCGATGTTTGAAATATGCGATGCATTAATTTCAAATAATTGGCTATTTGCAATGTGTTCTTGCATGAATTGACTATCTGCAACTGTAGTTACAGGGTCTTGTTGACCTGCAATAATTAATACAGGTACGTGAATAGACGAGATTTCGTTGCGTAAATCCGCTTTAGCCAAAGCTTCACAACAACTTGCATAACCTTCTGGGCTGCCAGCTCCGAGGTCGTTACTCAAAGATTGTACAGTTGCCGTGTTACTTTGAATAAAGGGTTCTGTAAACCATCGTGATGCTGCCGTTTCTGCAATTGGTTTCAAACCTTGTTGACGGACTAACTGTGCACGTTCATTCCAAGCTGATTCTTGCCCAATTTTTGCAGCGGTATTGCATACAATGACATGGTTAAAGCGTTCAGGATGATGTATTGCAAGCCATTGACCTGTTAAACCACCCATCGATATTCCACAAAATGTGGCCTGTTGAATATTTAAATGATCCAATAAATGGATGACATCTGTACCCAATTGATCAAGGCTATAAGGCTCTTGAGGGGCTGAAGATGCACCATGACCACGTGTATCATAACAAATCACAAAATAATCCTGCTGCAGCGCCTCTATCTGAGGCTTCCACATGTTGAACTTTGTGCCTAAAGAATTAGAAAAGACAATCGCAGGTTTGTTGGTATCACCAAAAGTTGCGTAATTAATCAAAGCATCATTGGATATGAATGTAGGCATGTTTTGAATCCTTAATTTTATAAATTCCCCTAAATCCCCCTTTGATAAGGAGGACTTTTATTGAGGATTAAACACGTTCAATAATCAAAGCGATGCCTTGACCGACACCAATGCACATCGAACAGAGGGCATATTGACCTGAAATTGCCTCAAGTTGATTTAACGCAGTCGTCACTAAACGGGCTCCAGATGCACCTAAAGGATGCCCCAAAGCAATAGCGCCACCGTTTGGATTGACATGTTTAGCACCATCTTCCAAACCTAGTTCACGGGTAACCGCTAAGGCTTGAGCCGCAAAAGCTTCATTCAGCTCGATTACATCCATTTGTTCAAGGCTTAGACCTGTTTGAGCTAATAGCTTTTTGATGGCAGGCGCAGGACCAAAGCCCATGATTTTGGGTTCAACACCCACCACCGTTGCCGCAATAATTTTGGCCCGTGGCTTTAACTTAAATTTGTTAACAGCATCATCTGAAGCAATCAGTAGTGCAGCTGCACCATCATTGATTCCTGAAGCATTGCCCGCAGTTACCGTACCATCTGCTTTCACCACAGGTTTGAGTTTTGCCAAACCTTCTGCTGTCGTCGATGCGCGTGGATGCTCATCTGTATCGACTATCAGTGGGTCGCCTTTACGCTGTGGAATGATTACAGAGATGATTTCTTTCTCAAAAAAACCATTGGCTTGTGCAGCAGCTGTACGGCGCTGACTTTCTAAGGCAAAAGCATCTTGATCAGCACGGTTAATATTGAATTGTTCTGCCACATTTTCAGCGGTTTGAGGCATGGTTTCCACGCCATACATTTGTTTGAGTATTGGATTGATAAAACGCCAGCCCATGGTGGTGTCTTCAATCTTTTGGCTGCGTCCATAAGCACTTTCCGATTTACCCATAACAAAGGGCGCACGGGACATACTTTCAACACCGCCAGCAATAATTAAGTCTGCTTCATTTGCTTTAATTGCACGGGCTGCCATCGCAATTGCATCAAGTGATGAACCACAAAGTCGGTTCACAGTTGTAGCAGGAACTTGAAAAGGTACACCTGCGAGTAGCGACGACATTCGTGCAACATTACGGTTATCTTCACCGGCTTGGTTCGCACAGCCGTAAATCACGTCATCAACAGACTCCCAAGCAATACTTGGATTTCGCTGCATCAGTGCCTTGATAGGTAAGGCACCTAGGTCATCGGTACGTACTGCTGCTAAACCGCCCGCATAGCGACCGAAAGGGGTGCGGATTGCATCAATAATATAGGCATTTTTCATTTTATAAATCCTAAAAACTCAGCTCCTCCCTTTTTAAAGGGAGGTTGGGAGGGATTTACAGGAAGTTAATTTTTTAATATTAATCCTCCCTAAATCCCTCCTTTAATCAAGGAGGGACTCTTTGCTTTAAGCTGTCGTATCTATCAGCTTTGCACCGGTCATTGACTGTAATTCGTCAAAGCTCAGACCCTCAACTTTTTCAATCACTTTCATGCCTTCAACTGTTACATCAATCACGCACAAATCTGTGTAAATACGATCGACACATTGCAGGCCTGTCGCAGGGTATGACAATTCGGCGACAATTTTCGGTTCACCTTTTTTGGTCACATGGTCTGTAGTAATAAAGACTTTTTTCGCCCCAACAGCCAAATCCATTGCACCACCTACAGCAGGAATTGCATCTGGCGCACCAGTATGCCAATTTGCTAAGTCACCATTTTGGGCAACCTGAAAAGCGCCTAATACTGCAATATCTAAATGACCGCCACGCATCATGGCAAAAGAGTCACCGTGATGAAAAAAGCAGCCACCCGTTTGCATAGTGACAAACTCTTTTCCTGCATTAATTAATTCAGGGTCTTCTTCGCCTTTAGCCGGAGGAGGACCAAAAGCCAAAAGTCCATTTTCTGAATGTAGAAATACATCTTTGTCTGTTGGTAAATAATTTGAAATTTTAGTGGGTAAGCCAATGCCTAAATTGACATAAGCACCATCTGGAATATCCTGTGCAACACGTTCTGCAATTTGATCACGGGTTAATTTGGTATAGCTCATGGTTCTTTCCTCACGTGATTTATGCAGATTGCTCAAGCTGTGCAGATTGAACAGCCACGACATGTTGTACAAAAATACCAGGGGTAATAATGTGCTCTGGGTCTAATGCACCAAGTTCAACCACTTCTGAGACTTGAGCAATCGTCACATCTGCCGCCATGGCCATAATGGGGCCAAAGTTACGCGCTGATTTGTTGTAAACCAAGTTGCCCCAGCGGTCGCCCTGATGTGCTTTGATTAAAGCAAAATCGGCCTTAATTGGATTTTCGAGAACAAAATCTTTGCCTTCATAATTGAGTGTAGGTTTGCCTTCTGCCAACAACGTACCAAAACCTGTTGGTGTATAAATTGGACCCAAACCCATGCCTGCCGCCTGAATACGGCAAGCCAAATTACCTTGTGGTACAAGCTCAAGTTCTATTTTTCCTGCACGGTATAGCTTATCGAATACCCAAGAGTCCGATTGGCGAGGGAAAGAACAAATCATCTTACGGACAGCACCAGCTTTGAGTAATTTAGCAAGTCCATAGTCACCATTACCTGCATTGTTGTTGACGATGATGAGATCTTTGATGCCAAGTTCTATCAATCCATCAATCAGTTCAGCAGGCTGACCAGCCGTACCGAAGCCGCCGATCATAATGGTTGATCCATCCTTAATTTGAGAAAGTGCTTCTGTTAAGGAAGCGGTACTTTTATCAATCATGCTACGATCCTTCATCAAGAACGATAAAACTATTTACCTGACTAACCACTTCAGTCATGTAAGGCAGATAATCTTTTATTTCAAATATTTACAAACTTAAAAATGCAGATCAATGGACTTCAATCATGTGCTACACAATTGGAATCCAATCGCATCAGCTATCATCACTACGAACAGAAGAGGGATGACGATTTAAAGCCATAACTTCAATATTCATATACGGGTAAAGGGGTAATCCTTGTAAAATGTTGTGTAACTCTTCATTGCTTTCAACATCAAAAATACTGATATTTGAATATTGACCAGTAATGCGCCAGATATGGCGCCATTTACCTTGACGTTGTAGATCTTGTGAATATGCCTTTTCTACAGCTTTAATTTCATTGGCTTTTTCGACTGGCATATCTAATGGAATATTGACATCCATGCGTACTTGGAAAAGCATTTCTCACTCCTAGCTAAATGTTATTTGCGACGTAAGTCATCAATTTTGTTTTCATCAATTTCAATCCCTAAACCCGCTGTGGTCGGAATCTTGAGTTCGAAATCTTGATATTGAAGTGGGGTTTTTAAAATTTCTTCAGTTAGCAGCAATGGACCAAAAAGCTCTGTGCCATAAGCTAAATTGTCAAATGTAGAAAATGCATGTGCCGATGCAATAGTGCCCACAGGGCCTTCAAGCATGGTTCCACCATATAAATCGATACCCGCAAGTTTGGCGATTTTAGAAACCTCACAGCCTTCGATTAAACCGCCAGACTGTGCAACTTTGACTGCAAAAACAGATGCAGAATTGTGCCGCGCAAGTTGATATGCCGTTTGCGGGCCCATCAGTGATTCATCTGCCATAATGGCTATATCAAAACGACGAGTTAAACGGCGCATCGCGTCAATGTTATCGATCGCGCAAGGCTGCTCAATCAGATCAACACCACCATCTTGTAACAATTGAATGCCTTTAATGGCATCTAATTCAGACCATGCACGGTTGACATCTACACGTATAGAAATGTCTGAACCTAATGCTTTTTTAATGGCTAAAACATGCTCAACATCAGCTTCAACGGGGCGTGAACCGATTTTAAGTTTGAAAATATTGTGTCGTTTTGCCGCAATCATCTTTTGTGCTTCGGCAATGTCTTTTTCCGTATTGCCAGATGCAAGTACCCAAAGAACAGGTAAGCTGTCACGTAAACGACCGCCCAATAATTCACTCAAAGGCAGATTTAAACGCTGCGCCAAAATATCAAGTAGCGCCGTTTGAATGGCACATTTAGCAAAGCGATTGCCGTTAATATTACGTTTAATGGCTTGCATGGTTTGAGCAACATTCAAACCAGTGAGAGTTTTCAGTAAAGGACTAAAATAAGTTTCAATATTGATTCGAATGCTTTCAGGGCTTTCTTCACCATAGCCTAGACCACCAATCGTCGTCGCTTCACCCCAACCGATATAACCATCTTCGGTAGTGATTTTAATCAAAACAAGGGTTTGCGTTTGCATGGTTGCAACAGCCATCTTGTGCGGACGGATTGTTGGGATTTCCACGAGCAGGGTTTCAATCGACTTATACATCTTGCATATTTCTTATCTATCCAACTATTTATATACCCTAATTTAATGTAATATCTTTAACTAGAGCGATTTTGGTATTTTTAGATACTTAAAAGGTATATAAATGGAATTAAGGCACTTACGTTACTTTGTCACCGTGGTTGAAGAGCAAAGTATTACCAAGGCAGCAGAAAAATTATGTATTGCTCAGCCACCTTTGAGCCGCCAAATTCAAAAGCTTGAAGAAGAACTGGGCATTACCTTGTTTGAGCGTGGTTCTAGACCCGTGAAAACCACAGAAGCTGGTATGTTCTTTTATGAGCATGCTGTGCAGATATTGACGCATACCGCCCAGGCCACAACCATGGCACAGCGAATTAATGCCGTTGATAAAACTGTCCGCATTGGTTATGTCAGTTCGCTTTTATACGCATTATTGCCGCAAATTATTTATCTATTTCGACAACGCAACCCAGATATTCATGTTGAACTCATAGAATGTGGCACACGCGACCAGATTGAAGCCTTAAAAACCGGTCGAATCGATATTGGTTTTGGACGACTTCGCTTAACCGATCCGTCCATTAAACGTGTTTTATTAAGAAAAGAAGCGCTACGTTTAGCTATTCATAAAAACCATCATTTGGCTGAATTTAAAGACAAAGGCATTTATCTTTCTCAAATTTTAGATGAACCAATTTTTGCCTACCCAACAACACCTAAACCGAATTTTTCCACCCTCATTCAATCGATATTTACCGAATTAGGACTTGTACCTAAACATTTAACCGAAGTGCGTGAAATTCATATGGCTTTGGGCTTGGTGGCGTCAGGAGAGGGCATTTCCCTGATTCCTGAAAGTGCCAGTGATATTGGCATGAAAAATTTGATGTACATCCCAATCTTAGATTTGGAAGCCTATAGTCCAATTTCTTTGTCGGTGCGCAATATGGATCATAGTAATTACATTCCAAAGATACTGGATTGCATTCGTGAAGTCTTCGTTGAAGAAAATATCGACTTACACGCCATCGATGCAGATGCATAACTAATCAAGGTTTCATGGTCGATGTAACACAAGATCCACTATTCAGATGATAGGGTCTTATGGAATATCAATCACTTCAGCCCAAAGCATCCTGATAAATACAAGATTGTGCTATTTCAAAAATCTTTTCATCTTCAATATTTAATTGATCGTATTGCTGCATTTTTTGAATCATCCATTCTAAGTCTGACGTTTGTGGCGCTTGGGTCTTGCCAAAATTTTGAATGATGCTTTTGATCCGATGAAAAGCCTCGACGTGAATCTGCTCAGAACAATCAAAACGGATGATGTGATATTGCTTTAACAAAGAAAATATTTCAGAGAAATACGTTTGTTGAAGTAGATCGTTTTGGGCTTTTTGGATGGCAAGATGGATTGCCTTTAAGGTATTGGGATGTTTTTCTGCCCAATCATGGGTAAAAGCCAAAACTTTATCTGGAATATGATCAATAATATCTTGGCTATTGACGATAATACGACTATAGCCTTGTATTTCAGCTTGCGTATTCCACGGCTCTCCAACACAGAATCCATCAATTCGTTGCGTTGATATTGCTTCCACCATATAAGGCGGTGGTAGAGTTGAAAAGTTCTGTGTTTGAGCAATTTCTGTGTCGGCAAGTGCCAGCCATTCTCTTAAAATATAATGATGAATCGAATGCTGAAAAACATGTGCCAACTGAATCATTTGATTCTGTTTTATCGCAGATACGATTTTCTCTGCTGAATTAATTGGTAGATCTAATGCATGGATATTTAATTCATAGCACAGCTTTTGACTCAAACTAATATAAGCACAATTAGTACTGAGTGTAAGAGAGGTTTGTAAGGGAATGCCGAGATGGTCTTTACCCGTCACAGACGCAGGCAGCATGGCCGATAAGCAATGGGCAGCATCTAAAAAACCAAAAGCTAGACGGTCGCGTAAACTTGCCCAAGACGGTTCTTGAGTCAGTGTGACATTTAACCCTTGTTCAGCAAAATATCCTTGATGTTCTGCCCAGAGCAAAGCAACACAGTCGAGTAAAGGAATATAGCCCAATTGAATATCTGTTTTTTCAAGCTTTTGCATGGTTTATTCCTTAAATTGAGACTGTAACAGTGCTTGCGCATCAAGCAGCCGGCGCGCCATTTCACCCATTGTCATACGGTGACTCATGGCATTTTTTCTCAGCAAATTAAATGCTTGATCTTCGGTTAATCCATGCATTTGTATTAAAAGCACTTTGGCTTTTTCAATATCTTTTCGATCGGCCAATTTGCACTTGGTTTCAGCCAAATCATTCAGCAGTTTTTTATGCTTTTTATATTGTTCAATCGAAATTTCTAAAATGCTATTCAAACGTGCAGGGTCAATACCATCGACAATATATGCTGTCACACCCGCATCAATCGCGCTTCGGATAATTTCGAGACTCGAATTTTTAGTGAATAGAACAGTCGGTAAGTCAAATTGGCTGACACAGCTTTCAATGACATCGCGATGCGGATGATCCATATCCAATAAAATCACATCTGCCTGAATATTTTGCAGATATGACATATTTAAATGATCAATCATGAAACTGGCGACCACATCAAAGTCATGTTGAATTAATGAGGCTTGAATAAATTCAGCGCGTTCTTGATCATCATCAATTAGGGCTATTTTTAGTTTTGGCATGCAAACGCTCAGACAGAGCCAAACAAATACGTATTGAGTTTTCTAAGCAATTTAAATGCCAAATTTTAAGACAATACAAAATATAAATCTGCTTCTAAGTTTGAGCAAAGTTATATTCGCATTTTCAAATTGAACCATTTCCGTGCACTGATCTTGTGCAGGGCTGAACCACGTTTGAACATTCAGCCGCATCTCTATAGGCATATTGACTATCTATTTACCTTAATTCGCTTATTTTCGGATAGATCGGCGCTCAATGCTTAAATATAGAGATGAAATTTACGATTGAAATAAAAACTTGGCACGTATCGTGCTTAATACTTATTGAGTCAAAGAAGACTCTAAAAATTTGTTAGACGGCCAACGACGTCCGTTCTGATCGACTCTGTTATGTGTTAGCGACATAACCGAGTAATTCATGCGTTCAGTTCAGTCAGGAGAAGGTTATGTCTTCAAATTTAAATGCCAAAAAAGCCACAAAAATAAGTCTATTTAATTTTTCTTCAGCAGCAATGCGGGCCTTCCACATGAGTTGGCTCGCATTCTTTGTTTGCTTCTTTGCATGGTTTGCCTGTGCACCGTTGATGCCAGTGATTGCTGGCGAATTTCACCTCACGAAAGATCAAATTGCCAATATTAATATTGCCGCTGTTGCGATCACGATTTTAGTCCGTCTGATCGTTGGTCCTTTATGTGATAAATATGGCCCGCGTAAAACCTATACAGCTTTATTAGTCATCGGCAGTATTCCAGTCTTTGGGGTTGCATCTGCGAGCAGCTATGAATCCTTTCTTTTCTTCCGCTTGCTGATCGGCGCGATTGGCGCAAGCTTCGTCATCACTCAATACCATACAAGCATTATGTTTGCGCCTAATGTGGTGGGTACAGCCAATGCTGCAACAGCAGGCTGGGGCAATGCAGGCGGCGGTGCAACTCAAGCCCTTATGCCTTTACTGCTTGGCGCACTCGTTATGTTTGGTGTAGAGCAAGCGATGGGCTGGCGTATTGCGCTGATTGTACCCGGTGTGATGATGCTGATTGTTGGTGTGCTTTACTGGAAGTTCACACAAGACTGTCCGCAAGGCAACTTTAAAGAACTTCGTGAACAAGGCATCAGTGTTGGCAGTGACAAAAAAGGCGGCTTGGCAATTCTAATGCATGCAGCACGCAATTACCGTGTATGGATTCTATTTGGCGCTTACGCAGCTTGTTTCGGTATTGAAATCTTTATTCACAACATTGTAGCAATGTACTACGTCGACCATTTCAGCTTTGGATTAAAAGAGGCGGGTATGGCAGCAGGGATCTTCGGTCTATTGGCACTGTTTGCCCGCGCGCTCGGCGGCATTGTTTCGGACAAAGTCGCGACTAAAAAAGGCTTAGATGGCCGTACCAAAGTGTTATTTGCCATGATTCTGCTAGAAGGCTTATTCCTGATTGTCTTCTCACAAATGAATACTGCAGTGCTTGCAATCCTTGCAATGACAGTCTTTGCGCTCTTCACCCATATGGCGTGCGGCGCAACCTATGCCTTGGTGCCATTCATTGACCGTGATGCTTTAGGCGGCGTGGCAGGCATTATCGGCGCAGGCGGTAACGTAGGTGCAGTGGCTGCAGGTTTTTTGCTTAAAGGCATGCTGGATATACAAACCACGCTGATGGTGCTTGGCGGTTTGGTGGTGATTGCTGCAAGCTGTGTGCTGATGATCCGCTTCTCTGTAGAGCATAAAGAAAAAGAACAGCGCTTATTTGAACAAGCTGTGAATGAAAGAAATCTAGCTGAAGTTCAAAACTAATACA
The DNA here is from genome assembly GCF_013420275.1 of Acinetobacter sp. YH01020. Taxonomy (NCBI): domain Bacteria; kingdom Pseudomonadati; phylum Pseudomonadota; class Gammaproteobacteria; order Moraxellales; family Moraxellaceae; genus Acinetobacter; species Acinetobacter sp. YH01020. The sequence goes on along the minus strand of NZ_VOYN01000044.1, from coordinate 14,658 downwards.
AATAGCAGCCTAAGCGTATAGAGGCTTAGGCTGTGCAAAAGAAAATATTGCGGAGAAAGAATATGAAAATCATCATGATTGGACATGGCATGGTTGGCCACAAGTTTATCGAATCTGTACTGGAACACGCAGGTGATGATGTTGAATTAACCATTTTAGCTGAAGAGCCGCGTCTAGCTTACGACCGTGTGCACTTAACTGAATACTTCAGCGGCAAGTCAGCGAAAGACTTAACCCTGTGCCGCAGCGACTTTGCTGATGCATACGGTATAGATTTACGCCTGAGCACCAAAGCAGTTGAAATTGATCAGTGCAATAAAACGGTCACGACCAATCACGGTGATATTCTTTCTTTTGACAAGCTGGTGCTCGCAACAGGTTCATATGCATTTGTGCCGCCAATTCCAGGAAATGAGCGTGAAAACTGCTTTGTGTACCGTACCATTGAAGACTTGGATGCCATCCGTGCCGCAAGCTTCAATGCTAAAACAGGTGTGGTGATCGGCGGCGGTTTATTGGGTTTAGAAGCAGCAAAAGCGCTGCGTGATTTAAACTTAGAAACCCATGTTGTTGAATTTGCACCACGCTTAATGGCAGTTCAGATTGATGATCTAGGCGGTAAAGTTTTACGCTCGAAAATTGAAAATCTAGGTGTTAAAGTCCATACGCAAAAAGCAACATCTTGCATTGAAGACGGTGCAAATGCGAAGCATGTAATGAAGTTTGGTGATGGTTCTGAACTGGAAACCGACATCATCTTATTCTCTGCAGGTATCCGCCCACGCGATGAATTAGCGCGCCAAAGTGGTTTAGCCATTGGTGAGCGTGGCGGTATTGTAATTAACGATTATTGCCAAACTTCAAACCCTGACATTTATGCAATTGGTGAATGTGCGCTTTGGCAAAATAAAATTTATGGCCTAGTTGCGCCGGGCTATGACATGGCACGTATTGCAGCAAAGCATGTGATGGAACAAAACTGCACGCTTTTCGCTGGTGCAGATATGAGCACCAAGCTGAAACTGATGGGAGTTGATGTTGCATCTGTAGGCGATGCGCATGCAATGACACCAAATTCTTTAAGCTATTTCTATGCAGATGAAGCAGCTCAGGTTTATAAAAAAATTGTCGTGAATGCAGAGAAAACTAAGCTGCTAGGTGCAGTATTGGTGGGCTGTGCTAAAGAATACAATGACCTGCTGCAAATGATGCTGAATGGCTTAGAAGTTCCAGAAAGCCCAGAAAGCCTAATCATGCCTGGCTATGCACAATCTGCAGGTAAATCGGGCGGCAGCGGTGTCGATCTGCTGCCAGACAGCGCAACGATTTGTTCATGTAACAACGTCTCTAAAGCAGATATTTGTTCAGCCATTGCTGACGGATCGACTTCTTTAGGCACATTGAAAAAATGTACTAAAGCTGCAACAGCTTGCGGCGGCTGTGCGCCATTAGTCACTCAAGTACTTAAATCGGAGCTTCAGCGTCAAGGTGTAACTGTAAATAACCATTTATGTGAACACTTTGCTTATTCACGCCAAGAGCTCTATCACTTGGTACGTGTGAACGAAATCAAAACCTTTGATGACCTGATTCAACAGCATGGCCATGGTTTAGGCTGTGATATCTGTAAACCGACGGCAGCCAATATCCTAGCGTCATGCTGGAATGAGTTTGTACTTAAACCAAGCCATGCGGGCTTGCAAGACAGTAATGACTACTACCTCGGCAATATTCAAAAAGACGGTTCATATTCAGTAGTACCTCGTATGGCTGGCGGTGAAGTTACTCCGGACGGATTAATTGCCGTGGGTCAAATTGCCAAAGAATATGGTCTATATACCAAACTTACAGGCGGTCAGCGTGTTGATATGTTTGGTGCACAAGTGCATCAACTGCCTGAAATCTGGGAAAAATTGATTGCTGCTGGTTTTGAGTCTGGCCATGCCTACGGCAAATCACTGCGTACGGTGAAATCTTGTGTCGGCAGTACTTGGTGCCGTTATGGCGTGGACGATTCAGTCGGCTTGGCGATTTATTTAGAGAACCGCTACAAAGGCCTTCGCTCACCGCACAAACTGAAAATGGCTGTGTCGGGCTGTACCCGTGAATGTGCTGAGGCGCAAAGTAAAGATGTGGGCGTGATTGCGACAGAAAAGGGCTGGAACCTTTATGTATGCGGCAATGGCGGTATGAAGCCACGTCACGCAGAGCTTTTGGCATCAGACTTAGATACACAAACATTGATCAAATACATTGACCGTTTCTTTATGTTCTACATTCAAACAGCAGACCGTTTGCAGCGTACTTCTGTATGGCGCGACAACATGGAAGGCGGTTTAGATTACCTGAAAGATGTCGTTGTGAATGATTCGCTTGGCGTAGCGTCTGAACTTGAACGCCGTATGAGCCATGTTGTGGGTACATATCAAGATGAATGGCGTACTGCTGTAGAAGATCCTGAAGTACGTAAACGCTTTGTGACTTTCGTGAATGCAAAAGCAGAACAGCAAAATGATCCGCATATTCAGTTTGCATCCGTTCGCGGTCAAATCAGACCCAAAACAGAAGCTGAACGCGATACGACACGCATTCCAGTGGTTGAAGCTTAAGAGAATAACGAATTTAAAACTTCTTTTATTTGATTTACATCCTTATTCGGTTTCTCGCTAAGGCGAAAATGAAAAGATAGTGATCTAAAAGAAGTTTAAAAAGGATCAAGAATATGACAATTTTAAAAGAAATAAATGATTTAGACTGGTTTGATGTTTGTGCATTAGATGATATTACGCCAAATACAGGTGTGGGCGCACTGATTGAAAATCAGCAAATTGCGATATTCCGTGTCGGTGAAGAAAAGCGGGTTTATGCGCTGAGCAATCAGGACCCATTTAGCCAAGCCTATGTTATGTCCCGCGGTATTATTGGTGACTTGCAGGGTGAGCGTGTTGTGGCATCACCCATTTATAAACAGCATTTCAGCCTTGCTACTGGACGCTGCTTAGAAGATAAAGACCAAAAACTCTTGGTTTTTCCAAGCAAAATTGAAAATGGCCGTGTGCTGATTAGTCCAACTGCTCAAAAAACCTATATTACCAATAACGCGCCATCGTCTGAGTTGATGAAACTGGTTTTGGTCGGCAATGGCTTAGCAGGTATGCGTTGCTTAGAAGATCTGCTGGATATGGCGCCAGAGCGTTATGAAATTACGGTCATTGGTGAAGAACCTTGGGGTAATTACAACCGAATTATGCTTTCACCTGTGCTTTCAGGTGATAAAACCATTGAAGATATCATGCTGCATTCACATGCTTGGTATAAAGACAAAAATATCCGTTTTGTAGCAGGTGATGCGGCGGTACGCATAGACCGTCCGCGCAAGCAGGTATACACAGAAAAAGGCTTGGTCATCGATTATGACCGTCTGATTTTAGCAACAGGTTCTAAGCCATTTATTCCGCCTATACCGGGAACTGACTTAAAAGGTGTTCTCAGCTTCCGTGATATTTATGATGTAAACCGCATGCTGGATTACTGTAAATCTAAGCAAAATGCAGTGGTGATTGGCGGCGGTTTACTTGGCCTAGAGGCTGCGTATGGCCTGAAACAGCGTGGCATGAATGTTACCGTACTGCATTTGATGGACCGTATTATGGACCGTCAGCTAGATGAAAAAGCCAGCCTGATGCTGAAATCAGCGATTGAGCAAAAAGGCATTCGTATTTTGACTGCAGCGAATACCCAAGAGTTGATTGGGCAAGATGGTCATGTGACACAATTACGTTTGCAGGATGGCACGGTATTAGCTGCAGATCTTGTCGTGTTTGCAGTCGGTATTCGCCCAAATATTGCATTGGCACAAAGTGCAGGACTGCGCTGCGGCCGCGGTGTGATGGTGAATGACACCATGCAAACCTTTGACCCGAGTATTTATGCGGTGGGTGAATGCATAGAACACCGCAGCCAAACTTTCGGTTTAGTTGAACCGCTTTGGGGACAGGCATTCATTTGTGCATCGCATCTGGCCGAACATGGCAGTTTAACCTTCAAAGCGCCCACGGTTCCGACGCAGTTAAAAGTCAGCGGCTGTGATGTATTTTCAGCTGGCAACTTTGAACCGCAGGATGATTTTGAAGACATCATTTTGAATGATGAAAAACGTCAGATTTATAAACGCATTATTATTCAAAAAGATAGAGTGATTGGCGCTGTGCTGTTTGGCGATACTGAAGACGGTGCATGGTATGCAGAATTGATTTCAGATCAAACTCCAATTTTAAGCATCCGAAACAAATTGCTGTTTGGTAAGGATTTTGCATTAAAGAAAGCAGGGTAATGCGTCTTTAATTTTGAAAGTCCCTTCTCCCACTGGGAGAAGGTTAGGATGAGGGTGCTTATCATATAAATCCTCTCCCACTTGCGGAACTATGTTCCTCATCCTTTAAAAGGAGAGGGAACTTCCTATATGAATTAAGTGTTGATTAAAAATCTACTTATGCAAGTAGTCTAATATTAAAAATTATTGCAATACCTCGTTAGAATTGGAAAAGGAGCCAGCAGAAGTGAATAGCATCCCAATAGTGGAACTGCATAGCTCCACAGAAAATAAAATTAAAACAACGCAAACCACTTGTCCATACTGCGGTGTCGGTTGCGGCGTGAGCGCAACAGTTGAACAGACAGCTTTAGGGCAAAAAGTGAGCGTAACTGGCGATGCGAACCATCCATCAAACTATGGCAAGCTGTGCATTAAAGGCAGTAACTTAGCCGATACGATGGGATTAGAAACACGTGTTTTACAACCGATGCTTGGGCGTCAAACATCACCATTTCATACTCGTCAGGCTACAGATTGGAACACAGCAACAGCACTGATTGCCGAAAAATTTCAGCAATGTATAGATCTTTACGGACGTGAAAGCATCGCTTTTTATGTGTCGGGCCAACTGCTGACGGAGGATTACTATGCAGTTAACAAATTTGTCAAAGGCTATTTAGGTACGGCAAATATTGACACCAATTCACGGCTTTGCATGTCATCGGCTGTGGCGGCACATAAGCGTGCATTTGGTGAAGACCTTGTACCAGCTAGCTATGAAGACTTTGAACATACAGATATGGTGGTGTTGGTCGGTTCAAATACGGCGTGGTGCCATCCAGTGCTGTATCAGCGCATAATGAAAGCCAAAGAAGAACGTGATTTATTTGTTGTCGTGATAGATCCGCGTTTTACCAGTACATGTGAAGCTGCAGATTTGCACTTGCCAATTTTACCTGGCCAAGACGTTGCATTGTTTAACGGCTTACTTCAGTACTTAGTTAAAAATAATTATAGCGATCTTGAATTTATAGCGAGTCATACACAAGGTTTAGCTCAGGCTTTGCAACAAAGTGAATCAGAAGCATCTATTGAAGCTGTTGCAGAACGCACAGGTATTTCATTAGAAAAATTAAATATTTTCTTTGAAAAATTTGCCAAAACAGAAAAGGTCATGAGCCTATTTTCTATGGGCGTCAATCAGTCTTCACGTGGTGTGGACAAAGCCAATAGCATTATCAATTGTCATTTGCTGACTGGAAAAATTGGCAAATTAGGCGCAGCGCCATTTTCCATGACAGGACAGCCGAACGCGATGGGTGGCCGTGAAGTTGGTGGCTTAGCCAATATGCTGGCGGCACATTTAGACCTCGATAACAGAGCGCATCAGGCATTAGTACAAGAGTTTTGGCAAAGTCCTCATATTGCCAACAAGGCTGGGTTAAAAGCAGTCGATTTATTTCAAGCTGTCGAAAGCGGAAAAATTAAAGCCATTTGGATTGTGGCGACAAATCCTGTCGTTAGCTTGCCAGATGCGGATCAAGTCAAACGTGCACTTGAACAATGTGAGTTTGTAGTGGTGTCAGATATCTGCAAGGACACTGACACAACGGTATATGCAGATGTGCTTTTACCAGCTTTAGGCTGGGGTGAAAAAGACGGAACCGTTACCAACTCTGAACGCCGTATTTCACGTCAAACTGCATTTTTAGATGCGCCGGGTGAAGCTAAAGCAGACTGGTGGGCGATAGCGCAAATTGCGAAAAAAATGGGGTTTTCAGGTTTTGACTTTAAAAATAGTCATGAGATATTTATAGAACATGCAAAATTATCTGCGTATAAAAATGTACCCTTAGCGCAAAGAGCTTCGGCAGAGCATTTTCGTTATTTTAATCTTCAAGGCCTAACTGAATTAAGTTTAGAAGATTATAACCAATTTGCGCCAACCCAATGGCCTGTATGGCAAGCTGATCAAGCCGATGATGCTGTTAGCCGTTTGTTTGCCCAAGGCCAATTCAGCCATGCGGATGCCAAAGCTAAATTTGTGGCGACAGCCGCAATTAACCCTGTGCATCAGGTCTGTGGCGAATATCCTTTAATTTTAAACACAGGCCGTATTCGTGACCAATGGCATACTATGAGCCGTACAGGTTTGTCGGCAAACTTAAGTACGCATCGTGCAGAGCCGTATTGTGAAATTCATCCGCAAGATGCCTTGAAGTTTGGTGTCAAAGATGGCGAATTGGTTGAAGTTAAATCCAATTGGGGACTGTGCATCTTACGTGCACAAGTCAGCAGCAATATACGCCGTGGACAAGTTTTTGCGCCAATTCATTGGAATGATCAGGTAGCGTCCGATGCGAGAATTGGTAAAGTGGTTAACCCTGTGGTTGATGCGCTTTCAGGCGAGCCTGAATTTAAACATACACCTGTATTTGTACAGCCGTTTTATACACAGTGGCAAGGTGTACTGTATGTACGTGACGGCTTTGAGCAAATGGTGCAAAACACCATTCAAAACACGGTGTGGTGGACCAAAATTAAAACAGCGAAAGCGACGCGTTTTGAGTTGGCCGATCGTAAAAAATTTAGAAACACGGTTCAGCAGCTGAAAACATTACTGCCATTTACCGATGAAAGCTTTGAATGGCTGAATTTGGAAGATCAAACTGCCGATTTGAGTCATACCGTGGTGCTGCAAGATGGGCATTTAATTGCCAGTCTATATATTGCGCAACGCTCTATGCTGCCAGACCGTGATTGGATTGCTGGCATGTTTAAGCGTGAACGACTCAGCGCAATGCACCGCAAAGCGCTGCTTGCAGGTCAGCCGATGAACATGACCAACAGTGCAGGTCCGCTGGTGTGCAGCTGCTTTAAAGTCGGTAAAAATACCATTATCGAAACCATTAAAGAAAAGAATATTAGCCATGAAAAACAAGTTACTGCATGTTTAAAGGCCGGCGGCAATTGCGGTTCGTGCTTATCAGAAATTCGAGGCTTAATTAAAGCCTGTCAGACGGAGTACGCAGAATGATGAAGAAAATCACCAAATCAGTAGGCTATCCAGAAACAGACTTGGTTATTTTGGCGGGCGGTCAGGCCCGCAGAATGAACGGCATGAATAAAGTGCTGCAAAAATTTGATAATGAAATTCAGCTGATTAAGATCCATCAGCAGTTGAAATCACGGGCTGAAAATGTCTGGATTAACAGCCATCGCGATCATTCGATTTATAAACGGCTCATTCCCTCGATCCGCTTTTATCAAGATGATGAAGCCGGATTTTTAGGGCCATTGATGGGGATGAAAAGCGCGTGGTCACATGTTGAGTCTGATTATGTTTTGTTTGTCCCGTGCGATGTGACCTATATCCCGAAGAAAGTGCTTTCGAGATTGCATCAGGCCATGCAGCGGGATCCCTTGTGTGAAGTAGCTGTAGTGGAAATTAATGGCAAAGCGCTGTATCCATTTTGTTTGCTGAAACGAAGCAGTCTCACAATGCTGCAGGTGTATCTTGATCAAAAACAGCGCAGTTTAAAGGGGTGTTTTAGTAAAATGCACATGCAAGTTGCACGTTTTCAAAATAATGCACTCTTTTTTCACAGCATTAACTCTCTAGATGAGCTGCAGCAGCACCGTCAGCTGAATTTTCTCTAAAAGCTGTACCTTTTGCGGAGCTTTCATTTCAAATAATGAGCCTAATGTGCTGTTTTTGAACCCAGAGAGAAAATCTACAGCCAATATGAAGCTTTTGAGCATGATATCTAGAGATAAAACAGACTGCTTTTATACCTTAGATAATGGGCTTAACGGCAATTTATATTTTTAATTGCTATTAGTTATTTATAAGTTATTGATTTTGTGTGTCAAAAAAACAAACCAAATCCTCTGAAATAAATATTCAAAAAAGCGCAAAGTTGGAACACTTATTGCAATTTTTACTGCAAGAAAAGAGGGCGCAAAATTTGTACTGAGCTAAGACAGGGCAAATGACAGCACCATGGAAGATAAACATGAACAGCATGACACAATTACAGCCAGCGACCATTTTTAAGGATCAGTTTGGCCGTGAAAAACGCAAATTGCGCATTTCAGTGACAGACCGCTGTAATTTTAAATGTGTCTATTGTATGCCTGAACATCCTGAATGGATGAAAAAACATAATCTTCTTAGTTTTGAATCACTTTACAATTTTTGTGAGTTTATGGTGCTGCGCGGGATTGATCAGATCCGGATCACGGGCGGCGAACCTCTCATACGTCAAGGCGTTGTGCATTTTATTGAACAGCTGCAACAGCTGAGAAAGCTAGGCCTTAAACGTATATCCATGACCACCAATGGACATTATCTGAAACAATATGCACAGGCCCTAAAACAAGCTGGCTTAGATGGCATAAATATCAGTTTAGACAGTTTGGATGAAGCGCAATTTTTTCAGCTGACGCAAAAACAATTACAGCCAGTATTAGAAGGGATTGAAGCGGCTAAGCAAGCGGGCTTTGACATTAAGATTAATACAGTTTTGATTAGAGGTCTGAATGATCAGCAAATTATTCCTTTAACTTATTGGGCACAGCAGCAGCGTTTTGAGCTGCGCTTCATTGAGTTCATGCCTTTAGACGGTGATCAAAACTGGACTAAAGATTCCGTTGTCACTGAACAAGAAATATTAACGACATTGAAAACCGTTTTTGAGGTGAACATCTTGTGTGGGCAAGGTGCATCGCCAGCCCGCAGCTATGAAGTAAACGGTTTACCGATTGGGATTATCTCAACCATCAGTAATTCATTTTGCGGTAGCTGTGACCGTTTAAGACTGAATGCTCAAGGTGAGTTTTTTAACTGTTTATTTGCAAAAAAAGGCTTAGACCTGAGCAAGGACATACGCTCACTTAAAAGCACACTGGCTGAAAATGAAAATCCGCTGGATACGTTGAACATGCAAAACAAACTTGGCAGCTATATTTGGCAAAAAGAACAGGGCTTTCACACGATTACAGCGTCTAGTACTAGCAATACCAGAAAAATCAGCATGCATATGATTGGAGGTTAATGATGACTCAAATCACCATCAAAATTGAATCTTTTGGCGCTATTGAGCGTCTATTGCCAGCGCATTTGAGTCTGACTTGCTTGGCACAGCAGTCAATTGCAGAGGTTTTGCAGCAAGTTGCAAATCAATTTCCAGAATCATTCAGCATGCTTGAGCGCTGCGCCTGTGCCATTGGGGAAGACATTGTGCCAAGACAAACCGCATTGATGCAGGACAGTACCGTTGTGCTGCTGTCACCTGTGGCGGGAGGCTGAATATGGAGCTCAAGCATATTTCACGCATACAAGATACAGTATTCAGCCAAGATGATTTTGACAGCATTGAGGCATTTCCTGAATGCGGCGGTATAGGTGTATTTATTGGCGCGGTTCGTAATCACCATGAAGGCAAAGCGGTAAAAGCCCTGAAATATACAGCTTATGCGCCTGTGGCTGAGAAAATGATCCGACAAATTGAACAGGAAATTCAAGCCAAATACGACGTGTCATATGTACGGGTTGTGCATCGTATTGGCAGTTTAGATATTGGTGATACTGCAATTATTGCTATGGCTTATGCACCGCACCGCCGTGAAGCTTTTGCAGCCTGCGAAGAAGCGGTTGAACGTGTAAAGCATGAAGTGCCTGTTTGGAAAGAAGAGTTTTATATGGATGGCAGCAGTCAATATGTAGAGGGCTGCTGTATTCGTAAGGATCACGCGCCTGAAGTGGCAGATCACGAAACGAAGCATGCTCATGTTCATAGCGAGTCATGCGAACATTCACATCAAAATAGCCAGACCATGCATTTGAACGCCAATATTTACCAATGGCATTTATAAAACCCAAAATTCAATATTTTCAATATTACAGCTGAAAATGAACAAAATAAGGATAAAGCAATGAAAAATGTGGGCATGAAAGCGGAAAGTTACCGTACAGCCATTGCAACTGGAATACTGCATGCACCGCCACATTGCATTGAACTGCTGCGTAATGGCAATACAGAAAAAGGCGATGCGCTGAAAACCGCACGGATTGCAGGTATATTGGGCGCAAAACGCACGGATGAACTCATTCCGCTGTGTCATCCGCTGCCGATCTACCGTGCAGATGTCGAATATGAATTATTTGAGGCGCATGTCGAAATCAGTGCTGTGGTCGAAACCATTGGCCCAACGGGTGTGGAAATGGAAGCATTAACTGCGGTCAGTCTTGCCGGTTTAACGCTGTATGATATGCTGAAACCGCACTGTGAGCCTGAAGATTTATGCCTAGATCAGGTGAAACTGCAAAAGAAAAAAGGCGGTAAATCACATTTTACCCGTGTATTGAAAGAAAGCTTATCGGCGTCGATTATTGTGCTTTCAGATACGGTTGCTGCCGGTAAAAAATCAGATACTGCAGGGCAAAATGTCCTCGAAATTTTAGAAGAAGCAAACTTCAGCAACATCAGCTATCAAGTGATACCGGACAGTCCTGAACAGCTTTTGGCTCTTATTGAACAGCATAAGACGCAATATCCGCTGATTTTGACCGTGGGCGGTACAGGTCTAGGCCAGAAAGATTTAACCGTTGAAACCATTCAGCCGCTGTTAAAACGGGAAATTCCAGGGCTGATGGAAGCATCCCGCAGTTTTGGGCAGAAACGCACCCCTTATGCGGCCCTCAGCCGCGGTGTTGCCGGCTATATTGATGACAGTTTAGTCATTACACTGCCGGGCAGCAGACAAGGCGCAAAAGAATCATTGATTGCCATTTTACCTTCCTTGGTGCATCTATTTGATGTGCAGAAGAATATTCCGCATGCAGGAGGCTACCAATGAACCAAGCCGTATTGCACGCAGGCTGCGGGGCTGAGGCTGGACTGATTTCAGTGGACGAAGCGCTTACGCTGATTCAGACACATACGCAAAGTTTAGCGCATGAAACTTTGGCGCTTCAGCACGCTTTAGGCCGTTATTTGGCGGCAGATGTGCATTCACCAATTCAGCTGCCTTTATTTGCGCAAAGCGCAGTGGATGGCTATGCCATTTGCGCAGCGGGTGAAATTAAACCCGGCGCGCAATTTAAGCTGATTGGAGAAATCCGCGCAGGGCAAACGGCTGAAATAAGCTTAAAAGCAGGGCAAGCTGTCCGCATATTTACCGGCGCGCCGATACCTGAAGGCACGGCAACTGTAGCGCGGCAAGAAATTGTAAAGGCGGATAGACAGCAGATTGAACTGACTGCAGCCTTAAGCCCGCATGCAGATATTCGAGATGCAGGTGAGGAAATTTCAATAGGCCAAATGTTGGCAAGCAAAGGCCAAAAACTGTCCGTGGGAGCAATTGCAGCACTGAGTATGGCAGGCATAGCAGATTGTGAGGTCTATGCTTACCCCAAGGTTGCAGTTGTAATTACAGGTGATGAAGTCGCAGAAAATATCGAGGACTATAGCGCGGGTAAGATTTTTGATGCCAATGCGCCACTGATTTCAGCATGGTTCCAGTCGCAGCACGTCCAAGTTGAAGTGATTCATATTGCAGATGAAAAACAGGCGGTTTTAGATTTATTCAACCGTTTAAAAGACAGCTTTGATTTAATTTTAACGACTGGCGGCGTATCTGTCGGTGATTATGATTTTGTTCGGCCGGCAGCCTTGGACATCGGTTTTCAGCAAATTTTCTGGAAAGTGAAACAAAAACCCGGCAAACCGATGCTGTTTGCACAATACTTACGTCCTGACAGCAGTTCCTGTTATTTACTCGGACTGCCGGGCAACCCCGCTGCAGTCTATGTCGGCATGCAAATTTATACAGATAGATTATTGAAAGCCCTACAAGGTCAAACACCTGCGCTGGACTGGTTCAGCGCAGTCATGACACATGACCTAAAAGCAGATGCACGTGAGCGGTTTTTAAGAATGTCGGCGCACTTTGATAAGCAAGGCAAGCTTCAACTAACCAGCCTGTCTAAACAGCAGTCGCATATGTTGAGCAATTTAATGCAAGCCAATTGCATTGTTCGGATTCCTGCAGGGCAGTCTGTGCAAGCAGGACAAATTCTTCAAGGCGTATTTATTCAGCATTAGGAGTTTGCTATGCGATTCAAATTTATTTTAGCAGTAGGACTGAGCTTCATTGCTGGCGCATCTCAGGCGGAAATAGTCAAAATTTATGCTGCAGCCAGTTTAAGCAATGCTATCAGCGATATTGCAAAGCAATATCAGGCACAGAATCCAGACATCAAAATTGTACCGGTATTTGGCGCGTCATCTGCTTTAGCCAAACAGATTGAAGCCGGTGCGCCAAGTGATTTGTATTTTTCAGCAGATGTGGACTGGATGAATTATTTGGTGCAAAAACAGAAAATACCTGCAAAGCAAGTATTCAACATGCTAAGCAATGATTTGGTGCTGATTACGCCTAAAGCGGTGAATATGCAATTTAAAGCCGTGCCGCAGTTTAATTTTGCCAAGGCATTCAAAGGTCACTTATGTACAGGGCAAATGGAGTCTGTACCTGCTGGAAAATATGCCAAACAAAGCCTAACCAAGTTGGGCTGGCTATCAAGTTTGAATGGAAGGATTGTCGGGACAGATGATGTACGATCGGCTTTGGCTTTTGTCGAACGAGGTGAGTGCCAAGCGGGGATTGTTTATCGTACCGATGCGATGATCAGTTCTAAAGTTAAAATAGCCGGGATTTTTCCAAACCATACCCATCAACCGATCATTTATCCATTGGCTTTAACACATCAAGGCGCAGCTAAACCTGAGGCCGTGAAGTTTTACCGTTATCTTAAAGACCATGCGCAAAGCAAAATGCTGTTTAAGAATTATGGCTTTGGTGTGAAGGGCTAAAGCATGCTAAGCCCTGAAGAGTGGAGCGCCTTGTATCTGTCGGCTAAGGTTGCCATTTGCGCCACTGTATTTTGCTTACCATTTGCTATAGGGCTGGCATGGGTTTTGGCGCGCTATGAGTTTCATTTAAAATTTTTGGTCGAAGCACTTTTACAAATGCCAATGGTGCTGCCGCCGGTGGTTCTAGGATATTTGCTATTGGTGCTGTTTGGTTCAAATGGCTGGATCGGCAAGATGCTAATTGAATGGGGAATTCAGCTGGTTTTTAATTGGAAAGGCGCCGTTTTAGCATCGATGATTGTGTCATTTCCGCTGATTGTGCAGCCGATCCGTTTGTCTTTTCAAATGATCAATCAACAGCTTGAGCAGGTTGCAGGCTCACTAGGCGCACATCCTTTACGGGTATTTGTCTCAATCAGCCTGCCGCTGGCATTGCCGGGCATTTTAATCGGGAGCATTTTAGGATTTAGCCGAAGTTTAGGCGAATTTGGCGCAACCATTACCTTTGTGGGTAATATTCCTGATGAAACCCGAACCATTCCAATTGCTATCTATTCGCTGATACAGCAGCCCAATGGCGAAGAATCCGCAATGCGTTTAGTGATCCTTTCACTGCTGGCGGCTTTTGGCGCATTGATTGCCAATTATTATATTTTACAGCGCTATCAGCGAAAACTCGGAGCCGGCCATGCTTCAGTGTGATTTTCAGTTTCAATATGCAGATTTTCAATTGCAGGCTCGGCTGCAGATGCAAGAACAGCTGCTTGGCATTATGGGGCCATCAGGCAGCGGCAAGTCTACGCTGCTGAAAAATTTGGTTGGTTTGCTGCAGCCGCAGCAAGGTTATATATCGCTGAATCAGCGTGATGTGTTCGATACGGCGCAGAAGATTAACGTGCCGATGCATCAACGCAGTATTGCGCTGATTTTTCAAAAAGCATGGATTTTTCCGCATATGAATGTGCAGCAAAATCTGCAATATGCGGAGAACTTAGGCGCTCAGGAAAATGCGAAATTTAAATTTGAGCAAGTGACTAATCTGCTTGAGTTACAGCCACTGCTCAAACGGCGGGCGCATGAACTTTCTGGCGGTGAGGCGCAGCGCGTTTCCATAGGACGCGCATTGCTGTCACAGCCTGACTTACTGCTGTTAGATGAACCGCTGACAGGACTGGACCGCAGGCTGAAAGATCAAATATTGCCATTTTTAAACACGGTGAAAGAACAGTTGGCGCTGCCGATGATATATGTTACGCATCATGGCGATGAGTTAGATTATTTAAAAGCCCATATTTTGTATCTAGAAAATGGTCAAATAAGTTTTTAAATAAATATAAATTAGACTTCCGTCATAAATCAAAAAACGTACAATTTATTTGATCTTAAATTAATCAGCAAAATTATTTAATTCGAGGGATAATCCTTGGATGAAATTCAAAGATATTCAAAAATTATCAGACGTTA
>NZ_VOYN01000043.1:0-31587 GCF_013420275.1 Acinetobacter sp. YH01020 | reverse complement strand
TTAATGGAGAAATCTAATCGGTATGTTATACCTGAGAGAAGAGTGAGGAGTTATCCAAGGGTTGTAAAAGGAAAACCTCAAAAATACCCAAGAAAAAGCCAGTCAATCTCTTAACTGACTGGCATTACTCCGAATGGAGGCTTTTTTATTGATCAAGGCACTTAAGCACCAGTTTGATAATGCGCTTGCGGCACTGCAGTTGAAGCTTGATATGGATTGGTAAAATCACCTAAGCCAGCAGCAGCTTCAGCAATATCTTTACCTTCTTTCACTACAAAAGTATCGAAACCTGAACGCTTCATGTAGTTCAACACATCTTTGAATACATCACCTGTTGCACGTAGCTCGCCTTGAAAACCTTGGCGACGTAACAACGCAGCAAATGAATAGCCACGACCATCGTTAAAACCAGCAAACTCGATAAAGATTGTATCTAACTGGTCAAGCGGGAATTCATTGGTTTCAGGTGAAGCATCCACCGTGACGAAAAGTGCTTTTTTACCAGACACATTCGCAAGTTGATCTAACTGCTCAACTGTTAAAACCACGTCACCTTGTGGCAACACACCATCTTCACCAATGACTTGGTAAGTATTGTCTGCAATCGAGCCATCTTTAGAGAGGACTTGTAGTGCTGTATTAAGCATATGCACGCTCCTTAAATGGTTGGATGCCAACACGGCGGTAAGTATCAATAAACTCTTCGCCTTCTGCACGAAGGTCTAGATAAGTATTTAAGATTTCTTCGATGATGTCTGGTACAACTTCGGCTGCAAATGATGGGCCTAAGATGTCACCAATTGATGCATCATGGTCGGCATTACCACCCAAAGTGATTTGATAGAACTCAGCACCCTTTTTATCTACACCTAAAATACCGATATTACCGACATGGTGGTGACCACACGCATTCATACAACCAGAGATGTTTAGATCCAATTTACCCAAATTGTAAATGGTGTCTAAGTCATCAAAACGACGAGAGATCGCTTCAGAAATTGGAATCGATTTCGCATTTGCCAATGAACAGAAATCACCACCTGGGCAGCAAATGATGTCGGTTAAGAACCCAATATGCGCACGTGCAAGATTATGTTGATCAAGGATTTTCCATAGATCAAACAAATCTTTTTGTGGTACATCCACAAGCGCAATATTTTGCTCATGCGTCGTACGGAACTCACCAAAGGTATATTTGTCAGCCAAATCAGCAATCAGGTTCATTTCTTCAACGGTCATATCGCCCGGTGCAATACCCGCACGTTTCAAAGAAATCGTAACGATGCGGTAACCTTTGACTTTATGTGCATTGGTGTTGATGTTGAACCATTGTTTAAATTTCGGCTCTGCGGCAAATTGCTCTGCGAAATCTTCATCTGCATAATCTTGGTAATCAAATGGTATGAAGTTCTCATCCATTTTCGCCAAGGTATCAGCATCAATTTTTAAAGTTTTGATGGTATGTGCAAATTCAGCTTCCACTTTCTCTGCAAATACTTCTGGTGTTAATGCTTTCACCAAAATTTTGATACGCGCTTTATATTTGTTATCACGACGACCGTGTAAGTTGTATACACGAAGTACCGCTTCTAAATAAGCAATCAAATCTTCACGTGGCAAGAAGTCACGAATAAAGCTACCAATCACTGGGGTACGGCCTAAACCACCACCAACTTTGATTTTATAGCCAATCTCGCCTGCTTCATTTTTCACGATATACACACCGATATCATGGAAAGACGTTGCCGCACGATCAGTTTCTTCCAGTGCTGAAACTGCAATTTTGAACTTACGTGGCAAGAAAGCGAATTCTGGGTGGAAAGTTGACCATTGACGAATCAATTCACACGTTGGGCGTGGGTCAGCAATTTCACCCGCAACCACACCTGCATATTGGTCAGTAGTTGTGTTACGAATACAGTTACCCGAAGTTTGAATCGCATGCATTTGAACAGATGCGAGCTCTTGTAACATATCAGGCACATTTTCTAGTGCAGGCCAGTTAAACTGAATGTTTTGACGAGTAGATACGTGCGCATAACCACGGTCATAGTCCTGAGCCAATGACGCAATTTTACGTAATTGTTTAGAATTCATCAGGCCATAAGGTACTGCAATACGTAGCATCGGTGCATAACGTTGTACATAAAGGCCGTTTTGAAGACGCAGTGGACGGTATTCATCTTCCGTCAATTTACCTGCTAAATAACGTTCCGTTTGATCACGGAACTGTGCAACACGTTCATTAACCAGTTGCTGGTCAAAATCAGTATATAAATACATGGCGTACAGCTAGTAATTTCTATTATAACAATGCACAGCATAACGAGATTTTATCTATCAAGAAAATGCGTTTTTTACATATTTAATAGCGATTTTATTGATAAGACTGTCGCAATTTCACTGATATAGCGGATTCCGGTCCTTTACTTTTTATTTATTAATATATTGAATTATTTCTCCATTACTTAGCATAAATTTACATAAAGAATTTAAGCCAATAAAAAGCCCGATAAATCGGGCTTTTTATTTAGCGATGTAAAATCACTTATTTTTTATCTGGTAAAGCATACGCAACAAGGTAATCACCAAGTTTTGTACCAAATGAACCATGACCACCAGCCATGATCACAACATATTGTTTACCATTTGCTTCATAAGTCATTGGAGTCGCTTGACCACCTGCTGGTAGACGACCTTCCCACAAAGTATCACCATTCGTTACATTGATTGCACGGATATAGTTATCTTGTGTTGCGCCTACAAACATGACATTACCAGCAGTCGAGATTGATCCACCAAGACCCGGTACACCAATTTTCACAGCAGGTAATTGGAACAATTTCGGTAAACTGTCACGAATTGTACCTATACGTTTTTTCCAGATCACTTCATGTGTATTTAAATCTACACCGGCAGTAAAGCCCCATGAAGGTTGTTTACAAGGTAAGCCAAGTGGTGACAAGAATGCTTTGATTTCCACACCATAAGGTACGCCATACATCGGTTGCACGCCTTGTTCAGTACCCGCACCTTTCGCAGTTTGCTCACGGTTTGGATCTGTAGGAATCAACTTAGTGACAAATGGCAAGCCAATTGGGTTCATCACAGCAACTTGACGGTCTTGGTTCACCGACATACCACCCCATTCGAATACCCCAAGGTTACCAGGGAATACCAATGTGCCATTTTCAGATGGTGGTGTATAAATACCGTCGTAGTTTAATGATTTGAAATACACACGACACATCAACTGGTCAAACATAGTGGCACCCCACATTTGTTTATCAGTCAATTTATCTTTTGGTGCTAAATCAAAATCAGAGAACGGTTGAGTTGCAGAATAATGCTCACCTTTAGTTTGTGGACCACGTTTTACAGTTTGTGGAACTGCTTTTTCGGTGATTGGCACAATCGCTTTACCGGTACGACGGTCAAGGACGAATGCATTACCTGTTTTGGTTAAGACATAGATCGCAGGAACAATATTACCTGATTTATCTTTGATATCTGCCAATGAAGGTTGTGATGGTACATCCATATCCCACAAATCATGATGTGTGGTTTGGAAATTCCAAATTAATTTACCTGTTGATGCATTTAATGCCAACATTGAGTTTGCATAGCGTTCATCTAATGGCGTACGGTGACCACCAAAAATGTCTGGTGTGCCTACACCTGTTGGCACATAAACGATGTCAAGTTTTTCGTCATATGCTAAAGGTGCCCATGCATTCGGTGAGGCTACAGAGTATTTTTGACCTTCACCTGGCATGGCATTTGGATCTTGCACCCCTGTATCAAAGATCCACAATAATTCACCAGTATTAACATCATAACCACGGATGACACCAGATGGCTCTTTAGTCGAGAAGTTATCAGTTGTTGAACCGCCAATCACAATGGTTGTGCCAGTAACCACTGGAGGTGAAGTTGGGATATAACCGCCCGGATACGGATAAGGCATATCTTTTTGTAGATCGACTTTGCCATTATGACCAAAATCACTACATGCTTTACCTGTGTCAGCATTGACTGCAACCAATCGACCATCATTTACAGGCAAGATCACTTTGCGCGGACATTCAGTAGAAGTCGAGCGTTTGTTCTCTAAGCTTTTTGCAAACTGTGTGGTATTTGCAGCGTCAAAATAAGACACACCACGACATGTTAAATGTTGATAGGTATTGTCCGCTTTAAGTTTAGGATCGAATGCCCATTTTTGTTTACCTGTCGCAGGATCAAGTGCAATTAAACGTTGGTGAGTTGTACACATAAACATGTCATTGCCGACTTTAATCGGAGTGACTTGGTTTGTGGTTTCACCTGAGTCATTTTCTGTTGGTAACTCACCTGTACGGAAAGTCCACGCTACTTCTAAATCTTTAACGTTGTCGCTATTGATTTGGGTGAGTGGAGAATAACGTACACCACCTTGTGTACGACCATAGGCAGGCCAATCTTCAGGAGCAATACCCTCAATCGTTTTGGCTGTTTGAGGTTGTGCATTTTTAATTTCACCGTGAATTTCTTGCGGATCATTAAAAATTGAATAGATCATCACGATAATCGCAATCACCAGTGTGCCTGATAATGTAATTTTCGCAGTTTTGCCATTTTCCATACCGCGTGTCACGGCAGGAATCAGTAACCAAAGGCCCAATAAGCCTAAAATATCAAAACACGGTGCAAGTGCCCAAAAGTCAGAACCTGCCTCCCAAAGTCCCCAAATCACTGTACCCAGCATCAACGCTGCATAAATGTATAAAGAACTGTTTTGAATTTTTCTTAAGTATATTGCTGAAGCCAGCATTAACAGGCCGGCGATAATGTAGTACCAAGAACCGCCAAGGACTGCCAGCCAGATACCACCAATCAATAGAACCAAGGCGAAAATTGCCATCACAACGACGGTAAATGTTCGCATCCCAGTTCCGGTAGATGGGTTGCTCATGTTGACCACCTCTATTGTCGAATGTTGTATTTGGTGCGTGAAACACATTCAACACACCACCGTTTTTATGTCGCAAAGAGAAGTTGTTACAAAAACAATTCAAGGGGAAATATCGTAATTTTTCTCAGAATTACCGAATTGCTTTTATAAGAACTCTAATTGGACATCAATTAAAATGCTGTTTGAAATTTGATACCGCCGACCCACGCATTCTCACCATTTTTGTAAGCACCGACGTGACGGATATATTGAATATTAGGACGAATAGTTAGCCAGTTTGCCGCATGAATACCGTAGTAAATTTCGGCATCGTATTCTTCACTACGACCATCATTGAGGTCATCATTGATGCTAATACGGGCAAGACCTACTGCGATTTCATCTTTGGGACGCGCATCGAATGCGCCTTTGTAGACCAAGCCAATATTTTGCATATCACTTACATTATTGGTTTTAGTATCGTGCACGGTGGCATTGATAAACCCAGTTAAGCCACGTGATGTGTCTTCTTGATGTGCAGTCAATTGTTGTTTCGCAACGACCCAGCCACCTTGATGATGATCTTTTTCATGATTTGGATTAGCAACAACATCTGCATCGGCGCTAATGTAGTAATAACCAACACGGTATTCACCTGGTAATTTTTGCTCGCCGACTTTGGGTGTCCATACCACTTCAGCAGGTATAATGGCACCTTTTGAACCATCGGTACTTAAGTTCCAACCTTTACCACGTTTTAGATTTTCAGGGTTGTATTCATAAACCCCAACTTGTGCGTAGAGTTCAGGCTGAATGTTATATTTCACGCGAGCAGCCCATTGGCTGACTGGCCAGTTGTACCATTGGTCACTGACCCAGTTACCCACTTGTGAACCACAAAGTGCTAAGTTTTGAAAGTCACAGTCAAAGCTGTTGAAATCTTCACCTTCACCAAAACGACCGACTTTAATATCTAATTTTTGGTCTAAGAATTTTTTCTTGATCCAAAAATCAGTCAAACGCCAAGTTTGACCACGACCCCACAGTTCTTGTGTTGCACTTAAATGACCATTTAATGCATCTGAAGTTTGAGACAATGAACGACCATTACGTTCAGTGATATTGATTTGTGCTTCGGTATCTTTCCAACCCGCAATTTTTTCTAAATCGAGATGTGCCCCGATCGCAAATTGGTCCGCATATTCAGTGCCATGACCAGAAGCATGCTTTGCATCTAACAAAGTGGCTAATTCGCCACCATAACTAAAACTAAAATCGTAACCTTTCTGTTGAAGCGCTGTTCGTTGACCGTTCCAATCACCGAACATCCATGGGCTTTCAGAACTGAAAGCATCTGCAGCAGTTGCCGCTTGGGTTGCTGAACCCGCAAGCATTATTCCGAGGCTAAGATATAAAGATCCAAGTTTACTCACAGCTATTTTCATTTGGAGACCTATATACCAATTGTGTTAATAGCCCATATAACACTCTCACATTTGTATAATTTATTTATTTTTTTGTTAACAACCCTCAATATTTATATGTATATTTATCTAATTAAGAGATTTTAAAGGTTTTATTGTTTAACTTATCACCTTTTTTTATACCATTCATAACCAATTATCCGCACCTAAAGTTTTACCCACATGGGTATAAATCAATGCTGATCTAGAAAATTTAATCGGACATGCCAGTTGAGTTTGTGTCATTGTGTCGCCTTCTTGTAGCGGAACTTCAACACACCAATGCCGCTCTTGGGCCAATTGTGAATTTAGAGCTTCGTCCAAACTTAAAACTGGTTCCACACAGACATCTTGAGAGGCAAAAATCTTTTTCCACTCAGCCCATGTTTTGGTTAGTATTTTTCGGGCAATTGCATGCTTAATTTCAGTTTGGTCTTGCGGATCAAATGACATGCCTTGCGTTGCTAAAGCTGGTAAATCTAGAGTTTGCGCCAATCCATGTAAAAACTGTGGCTCCAAACCACCTATAGACAGATAGCGACCATCTTGGGTTCGATAATAGTCATAGAAACTTCCGCCATTCAGATGTGCAGTTTCTGCGGCTGTTACAGCATTGGCAGCCAATACGCCAGCTGCAGCCATATTGTTCAATGCGACGGCGCAATCGGTCATGGAAATATCAATATATTGTCCTAAACCGCTACGGTAACGCTCAATCACCGCAGCTAAGATGCCAGTAATTGCATGCATTGATCCGCCTGCGACATCGGCGATTTGAATCCCCATCGGTGGCGGGCCACTATCTTGGCGTCCGCTATGACCTGAAATGCCTGATAAAGCCAAGTAATTGATGTCATGCCCTGCGCGGTCTTTGTAGTGCCCAGTTTGACCATAACCCGTAATCGAGCAGTAAATAAGTCGCGGATTGATTTCGGCCAAAACTGCATAATCCAAACCCAAGCGTTGCATGACACCTGGACGAAATTGTTCTACCACAATATCAAAGTCTGAAATTTTCGCTTTGATCAGTTCTATGCTTTTCGGATCTTTTAAATCCAATGCAATGGATTGTTTATTGCGATTTAAATAACTATGCGCGGTGGCTTGCCCATTGGCATAAGGTGGCATCAAACGAACCAGATCGGGACGTGTCGGTGACTCAATATGCACAACTTCCGCCCCCATATCAGCCAAATACAAGGTCGCAAATGGCCCAGGGAGTAATGTCGAAAAGTCGAGTACTTTCAATCCTTTTAAAGCTGCTTCCATGGATATTTTTCTCTAATTGTGTAGATTTTTTATCCATGGTAGAAATATAAAATGATTAAAACAATGTCATGTTCAGCCATTTACCTTGATAGTTTCGGCAATTTACCATGTAAAAATGGCAAAACCGCTGTTGTAAATTGCCATGATTTCTTTTTTTAGCGTCATTTAGGTCAAACATTTGTGAACATTAAAGAGACTGAAGGATTAAACATGAGTCGTGATACGATCAGTATCCATTTCGTCAACGCAGCCTTAACAGGTGTGAAACGTCTCGGCATGGATGTCGAAACTTTATTGTCTCATGTTGGCATTGAGGCTGAACTTCTACGCCAACCCAAAGCCCGTATTTCACCTGAACAATACACACGTTTTATTAAAATGTTGTGGATGGTGACCCAAGACGAACATGTCGGTTTTGATATTCAACCGCGCCGCTTGGGTACTTTTGCCATTATGTGCCAATTGATTATTCATGCAAAAACCCTTGGTGATGCACTTGAATTGTCTTCGCAGTTCTACAAACTGTTTGGTGATGAATGGTCAGTGACACTAGAACGTGATAAACACGAAGCACGTTTAGTTCCTCAAATTCCAAAATCTATGGACCCAGACCATTTCATTACAGAAAGTATGCTGATGATTTGGCATGGTCTCGCTTCTTGGTTGATTGAACGTCGTCTGCCTTTAGAACGCGTACACTTCGGTTATGAACGTCCTGAACATGCTGACGAATATGATGCCTTGTTTTTTGCACCTGTCATGCAGTTTGATACACCACGAACTGAAATTACATTTGCAGCGGATTATTTAGATTTACCCATTCGTCAAAACGAAGAAACGCTTGAAGAATTCTTAAAAGCGGCTCCTGCACAGTTATTGGTTAAATTTAAAAATACCAATTCATTAACATCTCGTATCCGTGATGTGCTGAAGAGTCAAATTGGCGAAGAAATGCCAACCTTGAACGATGTTGCTTCAATGCTGTATCTATCGCCGCAAACACTACGTCGTCGTTTAGCCGCTGAAGGTAAGAGCTACCAAGGTGTGAAAGATGCCTTACGTCGTGATGCTGCAATTCACTTATTGCTTAATCCAGACTTAACGCTTGAAGATGTTGCACAGCAAGTCGGTTTTAGTGAAACCAGTACTTTCCACCGTGCCTTTAAAAAGTGGACCGGTGTAACACCAGGCCTATACCGCCAATTACATGGTTATCACTAAGCATCATTCAAAACTAGCATTCTCTAAAACCTGATCTCGATCAGGTTTTTTTATTTCGGAAAATCTGCACGTTGTTTTTGACAAAGCAATGGATCGACGGGCGTGATCACGCGTTTGCCATCCTGTATCCGATACATTTCTGCCTTGGTCACATGATCATTGCGATCATACTCACAGGCTAAACCGCCCGTCCCCTCATCTGAGGGATGAATGCCATAGATCATATAAACATAAAAACCGATCATGCATACAAAACCTAAGCAGCCTACTAGTACTAGCCAAGCTAGACCTTTCAACACTCGCTTCACATTTTTATGCATAAGCAGATCTTCAATATGTACTGAATCGATAGCAACTGATCTTAACCGATCCTCGCTTTCAATGTGCAGGTTGATTTTTATCTTATTCAGCAGCAAGCGTTGACCAAAAATATCAAACGACTCGCCCGTTCTCATCATTGCACTAGGTTGATTAATCCGTACACTCAAAAAACCAATAAAAATTTATAGATCATAGGGACAGGATTATGAGCGAGGCTTACATCATTGATGCCATTCGCACACCGCGCGGCAAAGGAAAAAAAGACGGTTCACTACATGCCGTTAAACCGATTAGCCTACTGACCGGTTTATTGAACGAATTACAAAACCGCCATCAGTTTGACACCGCGGCAGTTGACGACATTGTACTGGGCTGTGTGACTCCCATTGGTGACCAAGGTGCAGACATTGCAAAAACCGCAGCCATTGCAGCAGGTTGGGACAATGATGTGGCAGGGGTACAAATCAACCGTTTTTGTGCATCAGGTTTGGAAGCCGTAAATATGGCTGCACAAAAGGTGCGTTCTGGCTGGGAAGACCTTGTGGTGGCTGGCGGTGTAGAGTCGATGTCTCGTGTGCCGATGGGCAGTGACGGCGGCCCTTGGGCGCTCGACCCTGAAACCAATATGGCTTGTGATTTTATACCACAAGGCATTGGGGCCGATTTAATTGCCACCATTGACGGTTATAGCCGAGCAGATGTGGATGCCTTTGCAGCCAACTCTCAGCAAAAAGCAGCCGCAGCGCAAGCCAATGGTTACTTTGACCAATCTGTCGTTCCAGTTAAAGACAAAGCAGGCGTCACTGTTTTAGCCAAAGATGAATTTATTAAACCAACGACCACAGCAGAAGACTTAGGCAAACTCAACCCAAGTTTTGCCATGATGGGTCAAATGGGCTTTGATGCCATCGCCTTACAAAAATATCCTGAAGTGGGTGCGGTCAACCATGTACACCATGCAGGCAACTCATCGGGCATCGTAGATGGTGCTGCCGTGGTGTTGCTTGCCTCTGAAAAAGCAGTCAAAGAACAAGGTTTAAAACCACGCGCCAAAGTGCTGGCAACAGCATTGGTAGGTGCTGATCCGACCATTATGCTGACTGGCCCTGCACCTGCTGCGCGTAAAGCCTTAGCCAAAGCTGGCCTAACCATTGATGATATTGACCTATTTGAAGTGAACGAAGCTTTTGCAGCTGTGGTGATGCGTTTTATCACCGAACTCAAGGTGGACCCTGCCAAAGTAAATGTGAATGGCGGTGCAATTGCATTAGGACATCCGCTGGGTGCAACAGGCGCCATGATTTTAGGCACACTGATGGATGAACTGGAACGCCAAGGTAAAAAACGCGGTTTAGCAACCTTGTGTGTGGGCGGTGGTATGGGCATCGCAACGATTATTGAGCTAGTTTAATTAACCGAATCGTACACAGCATTTGATACTTGGTATGTGTCATCCACAACCTGACCAAAAATTGAAAATAATTTTCTGCGAACTTTTAGAAAAAAGACATTAGTTGACAGGTTTTGTGGATGACAAATGGTTTTGCCTACTTTTGCCGAAACAAAAGTAGGTCGAACCTGAATGAAGCTAAAGCACGGCTTTAGCTGAAATGAAAAAAACAGTAATAAACAAATTTGGAAAGACTCCGTAGTGACGATGAATAATTTAAATCTCAAAAATCACTAGCAAAGTCATAAAAATATTTGGATAAAATTTATGAGCGCAATTCAATTTGAAAAAAATGCCGACAATATCGTCATTTTAACTTTAGATTCTCCAAACCAATCTGCCAACACCATGAATGCAGATTTCCGTGCTGCACTGGCTGAAACGGTAGACAAACTGCAAGCAGATGAAAATATTGCAGGGATTATTTTTCGTTCCGCAAAAAAAACCTTCTTTGCCGGCGGCGACTTAGACGAACTGATTCAAGCTACACCTGAGCATGCGACAGAATTCTTCAATATGATTGAAGAGATGAAAGCCAAACTGCGTTATATCGAAACCCGTGGCATTCCTGTTGTTGCAGCTTTAAATGGCACGGCGCTTGGCGGTGGTTGGGAGTTAGCTCTTGGCTGTCATTATCGTATTGCGCTGAATGATGCTAAGGCAAAATTTGGCTTGCCTGAAGTGACCTTGGGCTTACTGCCAGGCGGTGGCGGTATTGTACGTATGGTACGTTTATTGGGTTTGCAAAATGCATTTCCGCTCTTGATGGAAGGCAAACAAATTGGTGTCGAAAAAGCCAAATCATTGGGGCTGATTCAAGACACTGCAGAGAGCCTAGAAGAATTGATGGATAAAGCTATTGCTTGGGTGAAAGCCAATCCAAAATCGCAACAACCCTATGATGTAAAAGGCTACAAAATTCCGGGCGGGACACCCTCTTCACCGCAAGTTGCACAAGTGCTTGCTATTGCACCCGCCATTTTACGTGACAAAACCAAGGGCTGTTACCCTGCGCCTGAAGCCATTATGGCGGCTGCTGTTGAAGGCGCTCAAGTGGATGTCGATACGGCGCTCACGATTGAATCACGTTACTTTACTTACCTTGCAACCGGTCAAATTTCTAAAAATATGATCGGCACCTTTTGGCATGGTCTTAATGCCATTAAGTCAGGTGCAAGCCGTCCAAAAGACGTCGCGAAATGGCAAGCCACCAAGGTCGGCATTTTAGGCGCAGGCATGATGGGTGCAGGCATCGCTTATGCCACGGCATCAAAAGGCATTGCGGTTGTACTCAAAGATGTTTCTCTTGAGGCTGCTGAAAAAGGCAAAGCCTATAGCCAAAAACTGCTAGATAAAAAAGTATCTCAAGGCCGTTTAAGTGCAGAAAAACGTGATCAAGTTTTAGGACTGATTCATGCCACTGCAAATGCGGCAGATTTACAAGGCTGCGACTTGATCATTGAAGCTGTGTTTGAAAATGTCGAATTGAAAGCCAAAGTGACGCAAGAAACAGAAACCTATTTGGCAGATGGCGGTATTTTTGCATCCAATACCTCAACCTTGCCAATTTCAGGCTTAGCCAATGCATCTCAAGATCAAGCTAAATTTATCGGTCTACATTTCTTTAGTCCTGTCGACAAAATGCAATTGGTCGAAATTATTAAAGGTAAAAACACATCGGCTGAAACCTTAGCCAAAGCCTATGATTATGTACAGCAAATTGGCAAAACACCAATTGTGGTGAATGACAGCCGTGGCTTCTTTACCAGCCGTGTCTTTGGCACTTTTGTACAAGAAGGTTTACGTCTGCTTTCTGAAGGCGTACACCCTGCCCGCATTGAAATGGCAGCGCTAAAAGCCGGCATGCCTGTAGGTCCATTGGCCATTCAAGATGAAGTGTCTTTAACACTCTCTGAACATGTCGCGGCCGAGACACATAAAGCCTTGCAAGCCGAAGGCAATGACCTACCACGTTCAGGTGCGGATGAGGTAATTCAGACGATGATTCATGAGTTCGGACGTAAAGGTAAAGCTGCCGGCGCAGGTTTTTATGAATACCCTGAAGGCGGTAAAAAGCATCTCTGGAATGGCTTGAGCAAATGGCAGAAAGATAATGCTATTTCTGAACAGGAAATGATTGACCGCTTCCTGTTTGTACAGTCACTCGATACCTTACGCTGCCTAGAAGAAGGTGTTTTGGAATCGACTGTTGATGGCAATGTCGGATCAATCTTCGGGATTGGTTTTGCCCCTTGGACAGGTGGTGCACTTCAATTTTTAAACCAATATGGTTTGGAAAAAGCGCTATTACGTGCCAATACACTAGAAGCAAAATATGGCGAACGCTTCAAAGCACCGCAATTGCTGAAAGACAAAGTGGCGAAAGCTGAGCAGATTTAATTATTCATTTTGAGCATGCAAATTTTGCTGTTCAATCACATCAAAAGGAGCTTCGGCTCCTTTTTATTTTCCTTCTCAGTCGCGTGTTTGCAAACAAGCCTAGAATTTACGCGAACTCTCATCAGTTTTATGTTATAAAGTAACAAGTTTTTTGATTTCTTTTTATCCGATTGAGTAGCTTGTTATGACTGATCATACTTCTCCTGAAAAATCACCATGGGGCTGGAAAGCACTGATTATCTTCTGTATTTTAGGTGCGCTATTCATGGGTATTTTCTGGCTTGCTGTGACCAATGAACCAGACTATATGCCGAGCCAACAGAAAAAAGACAATACTCAACAGCATGCATTTAAAAATGCCCCTGTGATGTCAGAAGAAGCCTTGAAAAAGGCGCAAGCTGATCAAGCAGCGCGTGAAGCTTCTGCGCCGACTGCAGCAGATATGCAGATGACTGAAGAACAACATGCACATATGGATGACATGAGCCCTGAACCTACTGCATCGAATGATCATGGCCACTAAGCTTTGACCTCATCTATATAAAAAAAACGCTTAAAATATTAAGCGTTTTTTATTTATAGCTGTCCAATTTTACGTATTTAAGCCAAAGCTATATACATATCTTGATGCGGAATACAACAATCTAAATATTCATCACCTTCAACAACAAAACCTAAAGCTGCATAAAACGGTATGGCATGCACTTGTGAAGATAGTTTTAAATATTCACGTTGCTCTAATATCGCTTGTTGAATGATGGCTTGCATCAAGATTTTACCAATCCCCTGACCGCGATAGGCCTTTAAAACAGCAACACGGCCTATACTGTTATTTTTCAACAAACGAGCAGTTGCAACAGCTTTCATCCCATCATGAACAATAAAATGCAGTGAAATCGCATCTTCTGCATCCCACTCATCCGCGGGCGATATCTGCTGTTCTAAAATAAAGACCTGTTCACGTATCGGTCGAGCTGCAGATGCCAGTTGCTCCCACGGTCCGAATTGAATATTTAACTGCGGCATCCCGTCATCCTTTAGCATTTACAGCCAATATCTTGCTGGTCCCATTGATCATTCAACAATAATTCTAACGAATGCTTTTGAATGCCATACATGTCCTTTAAAGCTTGAATCTGCGCCAATACCGCTTGATCAGGTTCGACATAGTCTGCACGTTTGGTTGCCAAGATCATTTTATTTTTACTGGTATGTTCAAGTGCCACAAACTCAAAGACTTTGGTTTCATAACCATATGCTTTCAATAAAAGTGCACGAATCGTGTCAGTAAGCATCTCTGCTTGCTGGCCCGCATGAATGCCAAATTGCAACATCGGTGCAAGTACTTGCGGCGCTTTCAATTGCGGACGCAATTCTTTATGACAACACGGCGCACACATGATCATTTGCGCATTTAATCGAATGCCGGTATGAATCGCAAAGTCCGTTGCTACATCACAAGCGTGCAGTGCAATCATGACATCTAAGCGCTCAGGCGCATAGGTACGAACATCGCCTTGGAAAAAATCCAGTTGGCTGAAATTCGACTGCTGAGCAACGCTTTGGCAAAATTCCACCATTTTCGGATTTAGCTCAACCCCTGTCACTTTAGGCACTTGCTGGTGTTTTGCTAAATAATCATATAATGCAAAAGTCAGATAGCCTTTACCTGAACCAAAATCCACGACATGTAGAGATTGATCGGTCTCTTTGATCTGGCTTAAAGCGCCTGAAAAAATTTCTACAAATTTATTAATTTGTTTCCATTTACGTGCCATGCTCGGAATAATTTGTGCTTTTGCATCCGTAATACCGAGTGGCTGTAAAAAATAACTGTCTTGATCGACATAACGATGTTTCGCTCGATCATGTCCTTGCTGCTCCGTAGGATTTTTCCCTAAGGCTGCCTGCTTTTTGCTGATGCTTAGCATGGCTTTCTTTTTATTTTTTTGAGCTGAATTTCTTCATCCAAGGTCATCAGGTTGGCTTGCTTACAACAACTCAATAAACTTTCGACTTGTTGATATGCAGCTGCCATTGGATAGTTTTTGGTGATGTCTTGGGTTCTATAACGATATAAACAACTAAGAAATGACTCACCTTGCAGCGAAATGACTCGCAAGGTCATTTTTTCTAATTGGTCTAATTCACCTTTATACTGACTCAAAATCATGCGATCAAAACGCTGTGTTTCAATGGCTTGCTGAAAGGCTGCTAAAAATTGCTGCTCTTGCGTAGAGGGAGAAGCCAAAGATGACATAATATAAACCTAGATAAATTTGCAAAACAATTTTAAATCTTCTTACACCAAAAGCAAAATTGAATTACTATACATGTGTATATTTAAATTATTATAAAAGATACGTTATGAATACTCCCCATCTTTTAGCTTATGACCCAGCTGAAGAAAGACTGAATTTCTATACCCATGCTTTCGGTGCAGCGCTGTCTACCATCGCAGGTATCCTAATGATATTAAAAGGTTCATACCTTCCAACTGGACAATGGCTTGCACTTTGGGTGTATGCATTCAGTATGCTGTTATTGTTTTCAGCGTCGAGTCTATATCACTTCGCAGAATCTCCTGAGCGCCGTGGTTGGTACAAAAAACTCGACCATACCGCTATCTATTATTTAATTGCAGGTACTTACACCCCGTTTCTGGCAATCGCACTGCCTACCGCAAAAGCGCATTATTTACTCATTGCACTGTGGGTCATTGCTGCAATTGGAACACTATTCAAATTAATATTCATTCATCGCTTTCAAAAGATTTCGTTGATTGCCTATTTGGTGATGGGATGGCTTGCAGTACTGGTAATGGATGATATGCAACGCTTTTTATCTGATCAAGCTTTAACCTACCTGATCATTGGCGGGCTATCTTATACAATCGGTGCATTGTTTTATGCCTTAAAAAAGGTAAGATATACACACGCTATCTGGCATATTTTTGTATTGATAGGTGCAGGATCACATTTCCTGTCGATTTATCTCTACGTGATATAACCCACTGACACTGCATTCTTTAGTGACCCTAATTCCGCAGTCCGTAAGTTGGTATTTCGTATTTTTTTAAGAAATTACGCCTTTTTTAAAAAGATTACGCTTTTAAAACTAAGTTCAATTATTTTTAGTAAGTGTAAGGTCCACCATGGCGTCTTCAAGTGCTGCTGCCACTGAACAGCAACCAACAAATTCAAAATTCCGCGTACTTACAGCAAGTCTTGTAGGTACCACAATCGAGTTCTTCGATTTCTACATCTATGCAACTGCGGCTGTAATTATCTTCCCGCATCTGTTCTTCCCTGCAAGTACAGATCCAACAACCGCAACAATTCAATCTTTAGCAACGTTTGCGATTGCCTTTATTGCTCGCCCGATTGGTGCAACATTCTTTGGCCATTTAGGTGACCGTATCGGTCGAAAAGCCACATTAGTTGCCGCTCTCCTCACCATGGGGATTTCTACAGTATGTATCGGCTTGCTTCCAACCTATGCTCAAATTGGTATCGCTGCTCCGCTCATGCTTGCACTTTGTCGCTTAGGTCAAGGTCTTGGTTTAGGTGGTGAATGGTCAGGTGCCGTGCTGCTTGCAACTGAAAATGCGCCAGAAGGCAAACGTGCTTGGTATGGTATGTTCCCTCAATTGGGCGCGCCAATCGGCTTTATTCTTGCAACAGGCTCATTCTTGACCTTAGGTCACTTCATGTCTGAAGCTGAGTTTATGCAATGGGGTTGGCGTATTCCATTCATTGCAAGTGCGCTATTGGTTATTGTCGGTCTGTGGATTCGTTTAAAATTACATGAAACACCAGCGTTCCAAAAAGTTTTGGATAAGCAAAAAGAAGTAAATATTCCGTTCAAAGAAGTGATCACTAAGCACTGGGGGATGTTAATTCTCGGTACGATTGCCGCGATTTGTACATTCGTTGTGTTCTACTTAACCACAGTATTCGCTTTACAATGGGGTACAACCCAGCTTGGTTACACACGTGAAGAATTTTTAAAACTTCAACTGGTTGCCACACTTTGTTTCGCTGCCTTCATTCCACTTTCTGCTGTATTTGCTGAAAAATTTGGTCGTAAAACGACTTCGATTGCGGTATGTGTTGTATCTGCATTGTTTGGCTTAGTCTTCTCAAGCATGCTTGAGTCTGGCAGTACTGCGATGGTGTTCTTATTCCTATGTATCGGTCTTGCGATCATGGGTTTAACCTATGGTCCAATTGGTACGGTATTGTCTGAAATCTTCCCAACGTCTGTACGTTACACAGGTTCAGCTTTAACCTTTAACATGGCTGGTATTTTTGGTGCATCTTTCGCGCCATTGATCGCAACTAAACTTGCAACTGGCTATGGTTTATATGCAGTAGGTTACTATCTAACTGCAGCATCAATCCTTTCATTGATCGCATTCTTAATGATTCGCGAAACCAAAAATGATGATGTGAATAATCAGGTTTAATCTGCACATAATAAAAAAGCCAGCGCCTATTGCTGGCTTTTTTATGTCTCAAATTGAGTCAATGACCTGATTAGCTACTCTCTTGTTGACAGCATTTTAATTTCATTCATGCATGCAGCTTAGATCCCACTGAATGGCAATACACATCATCTGTTCCAAGACACGGTCATTCACTCAACTTCAAACTACAAATGTTTCATGGCACGATTCAATTTTATTAACAAAACAAGGTTTATAGCTCTTCATCAAGAGGAACAGTCACCAAACCGTTTAGCGATAATAAACGGTAGTTTTTGATTAAACCAACTCGATAATATCAATGGTCGGTGGCACAAGAAAACGGAAAGGTACCCCAACCATGCCCGTACCAACAGTGACAAAGACATCTGCATTGTCATGCTGATATAGCCCTTTTTTATGGCCTAAAATCGACACTTTTTTCATTACATAATCAGTCAACCATGGCAGTTGTACCTGCCCGCCATGGGTATGACCCGACAACATCAATGGTCTTCCCGGAAGTTTAGGTACCATATCGACGGTATCTGGATTATGCGACAAAATGATCCAAGGTTTATCTTGTGGCAATTCTGGCAAATAGCGCATATCGGCTTTACCAGCCCATAAGTCCCCAACACCTAATAAACGAAACTCATTAAACTCAACCACCTGCCCTTCGATATCCACCACATGGTTACTTTCTAATGCATGTTTTAACAGCGCTTGAATAGGCGGACCGGGATATTGCTCATCATGATTACCATTCACCGAATAAATCGGAGCAATAATTTTTTTTAGTACGGCCAGCTCTTCAGCCAACTTATTTTCTGGCTCGTAAGTCCAATCGCCTGCAACCACGACCAAATCAGGATTTTGCGCATTGATTTTATCGACGATCATTTTTAACTGACGTTCATGACCCGAAAATAAACCAATATGTAAATCACCAATTAAGGCAATGCGTACAGGCTTTAATAACTGTCGTGTTTCATGCAATTGATATTGACATTTTTTCACCTGAATCATGTGCGGCTCGATAAATCGGGCATAGCATAAAAGCCCCGTAACAGCACCGACAAAAATCGCTTCATGTAGTGAATAATAGCCACTCCAACCCGCATAAATGCTAAAGAAGAATAAAGGGATAAGTAAATAAGAAAGATAAAATGCCAACAAATGTACGAAGGCTTTAAACGGATGAATCGTTTCCGTACGCGACTGACTTAACCAAGCTTGAGAAATTGCCCAAACACCTAGCACAGCCAACCCGATATAAAAATACATCACTACGGAATCTAATTCCCACATACATTTGCTCTACAATTTGCCTAACGAGAAAACTCGGTCACTATATTTATCTTTTCACAGCTGACACTTATACTCAAATCAAATTTTTTAGTATGTCTAACAGTATGAACTCAGCTATACCGAAACAGCAAAATTTGCCCTTCATACACAACCACACTAAGGCGGTTTTGCTGAGTTGTAGCCTTGTTTTGACTTTATCTGCATGTAGTACCTTGCCTAAACAGCAAACTCAACCTGTGGAATATGCTTTTAATACCCCGACAGACGATACTAGCCTTGCGAAAATTGTGCTGCCGCTACGGGAACAAAATCCAAACTTAACCGGTTACCACGTTCTGTATGACCCATTAGAAGCCTTAGCGGCTCGAATCGAACTGATCAATAAAGCCGAAAAAAGTTTAGATCTACAATACTATATTTGGGATAACGACAAAATTGGTGCTTTGGCTCTACATGCCATGATCAAAGCTGCAGATCGTGGGGTGAAAATTCGTTTATTGGTCGATGACAACAATGCCAAAAAAATGGAAGGCATTTATATGGCACTCGACCAACATGCCAATATTGATGTCAAACTGTATAACCCGTACCGCTTCCGACATTTCCGCCCTGTCGATATGGTGCTGGATCTAAAACGCATCAACCGCCGTATGCACAACAAAAGCTTTATTGCAGACAATCAAATCGCATTGATTGGTGGTCGCAATATGAGTAACCAATACTATAACGTCAGTGATAATTATCAATTTTCCGATGTTGACGTCATGCTGGTCGGTGCGGCATCCGATGAAATCATCCATTCTTTTGACGAATATTGGAATGATGATTATGCCTTTCCAGTACGTCAATTGGTCAATCCACGCCACTATAGTTTGCGCTTTGACAGTCTCAAACAACAACTCGATGACTATAACCAAGAAGCCACTGTGGTCAATTATTTGGATTTAGCCAACCGTTCACATGCCTTTGATGACTGGCTCAACAATAAAATCCAATTTGACTGGGTTAAAGCCGAAGTGGTCAAAGATTCCCCAAGCAAAATCAAATCTAAGGCTAAAAAAGAAGAGCATCTCAACTTTCAGCTGCTCAACCGTTTAGATAAACCTGAACAAAGTGTCGATATCGTTTCAGCCTACTTTGTCCCAGAAAAAAAAGGGGCTGAACGCCTAAAAAACCTTCGTGCAGATGGCGTAAAAGTCAGAGTCTTGACCAACTCATTCCAGGCCAATGACGTGCCATTGGTTCATGCTTTTTATAGTAAATATCGCCAAGATCTATTGGAACACGATGTTCAACTCTATGAGTTTCTGTCTAGACCTGATGCAGAAAATCTCAATACAAATACCAAAGAGTTGGCGGAAAAATCTAAAGTTAGTCTAAAAGGTTTAAGCCGTTCAAGCCTACATGCCAAACTGATGGCAATTGATGAAAAACAAGTTTTTATTGGTTCATTTAACTTTGACCCTCGCTCAGCATATTTAAATACTGAAATTGGGGTATTACTGAATAGCCCACGCTTAGCCAAAGCAGTCCACTACACCATGGATGAAAATTTGAGTAAATATGCCTATAAGTTAGTACTCAATGCAGACCAACAGATCAATTGGAAAATTAAGCTGTCAAATGGTCAAACGCGTATTTATCCACGTGAACCGAAAATCAAGTGGTGGCAAAAAGCGGGGGTGAAATTTATCTCTTGGTTGCCGCTCGAAGGCTTTATGTAAGGATTGTGCTGCAAAGGCATCCCCTTGCAGCCTGTATCATTAAATTATTTAGCTTCAACTGGAACTGGCGCTTTAAGAACTTTAGCTTGAAGCTCTGCTAATCCCTGATTCATTTTTTGCTGCACTTCTTGTGTCAGACTGTCAACAGTATGACCTGCCGAATCAATTGCGGGCAATATCATCAGATGCGCTGTGACTTTCGGCATTTCTAAGACATTTTTGACATGTCGATCAAAGCTAATGTCTCCGACATAGGGCGCAATATTATCGAGTTCACCGTCCTGATTCACATAGCAAATTAAGCAAATTTGGACTGGACGTTCGGCTTCAATTGCCGCACCTAAAATACGACCATGAATTTTTTTAATTTTGCTGCCATCTGAAGTGGTGGCTTCTGGAAAAAAGAGTACCGGCGTATCTTGCTTTAAGAAGCCCGTAATTTGTTCTTTAATTTTAATTGAATCGCCAGAGCCACGCTTAATAAATAAGGTGCCACCGCCTTTCGCCAAATTACCCAGCACTGGCCATTTTTCAATTTCAGCTTTCGCCAAAAAGAAAACACGTGCACCAGAACCTAAAACTGCCACATCTAACCATGAAATATGATTACTTACCCAAAGGGCTGGTTGTCGTGGAATTTCACCATGCACTTTGACTTCAAGATTGAATACTTTGCATAACTTGCGACAAAAATACTGCACATAGCGAGTATTTTGCGGGTTATTCGGGTCTTTATACAATTGATGACGATAAACCAAATAAAAACCCTGCGTCACGGCAACAGCTGCTGCACCGACTTTTTTACAATACAAATAAAATTTTGAAAACACATTAATTTGCGGTGTATTGACGATTTGAGGTTGATTCATAAACGGTTCACTAAAAGGACACGGTGCCACAATTTGGCGTAAATTTTCATCATCATATACCGAAGACAGTTTTTTTGCATTGATCATAAAAACCGAAGTCGAAGATAATATTTCCCCATTTTAATCGTTTTTAAAAATCAAATATTATTTTTATATCGGTTTTAAAGGTTAAAATTATGAATCATTCATATTCAGACAATTCCCCTATTTCTTCATGGCAAGCGTTAAAAGCCATTGCTTGTTTTTCATTGATATATGTGAGTGTGCTTTTCTTATTGGCGCTGAGCTTTCGAAGCTTTCTCTAATTGAATAGCACGACATACAGAACTTAGCCATTAATCCCTCACTTAGATTAACCCTCGCACTGCATTTTCGCCTAAAATGAATCTTTAAACAGGAGTGTGTGCTGAGTGGAAAATTTAAATCAACATCAAGCGAGCGGTGAACGCGTAATTTTAGTCAGTGTGGCAGTACAAATGCTTGCAGACCTTGATGCCGAAGAATTCCACTTACTTGCTCAATCTGCAGGTGCCAATATTCTGCAACATGTGCATGCTCAGCGTATTAAGCCTGATGCCAAATTATTTATCGGCTCAGGGAAAGCTGAAGAAATTGCAGAAGTAGTCGCAGAATATGAAGCCGAATTGGTCATCTTTGACCATGCTCTCACCCCTGCCCAAGCACGTAATCTTGAATGCATCATGCGTTGTCGTGTGGTCGATCGTACAGAATTAATTTTAGATATTTTTGCCCAACGCGCACGTACCTATGAAGGTAAATTGCAAGTTGAATTGGCTCAATTACAACATATGGCTTCACGACTGATTCGTAGTCGTGGCGATCTCGATAGCCAAAAAGGTGGGATCGGCCTACGTGGACCGGGTGAAACGCTGCTGGAAACTGACCGTCGGCTACTCAAGCTCCGTATGGGACAACTCAAAGCGAAACTTGAGAAAGTCCGCCAAACACGTATGCAAGGTCGTGTGGCACGTCAAAAAGCTGCTGTTCCAACCGTGTCATTGGTGGGTTATACCAATGCTGGTAAATCGACCTTATTTAATAATTTAGCAAAAAGTGATGTCTATGCAGCAGACCAACTTTTTGCAACACTTGACCCAACTTTACGCCGTCTACATTGGGATGGCATCGGCAACTTAGTGCTCGCCGATACTGTAGGTTTTGTGCGTAATTTATCGCACTCACTGGTCGAGTCGTTTAAAGCCACCTTAGAAGAAACGTTGGAGGCGACCTTATTGTTACATGTCATTGACTCCAGCAGTCCTGACATGATGGAACAAATCGAGGCTGTCGAAAAAGTACTGAAAGAAATTGGTGTCGATGTTCCGATTCTGCGCGTTTATAACAAAATTGATGTCAGTGGCGAAGATCCTAAAATCATCTATGGCAAGCCACATCAGCCGGAACGTGTCTATGTCTCAGCACATAGTGGTAAAGGTCTTCCCTTATTACGCCAAGCGGTTCAAGAATGCTTGATGGGCCAAATTCAAAGCTTTGAAGTCCGTCTAAAACCAGCTTATGGCAAATTAAGAACACAACTGTATGCGCTCAATGTGATCCAAAATGAAAGTTATGATGAACAAGGCAACTTAATTTTGCACGTCATCATTGCCCCGCATAAGTTAGAACAACTGATTAAACAGGCGCATTTACCCATCGAAGAAATCTTGGGAACGCGTGCGCAACAATTTCAACGTCCACTTGAAGAATTTGAAATTAAAGACTAAATCGGTTAAAACTTGATTAGTATAATTTTAACGAAAGACAAAAATGGACTGGATCAAGCGTATCGACTGGAAAGCCTGGATAGGCACTATTGCATTAATTATTATTTTCCGTGAAGGCGCGGTCTGGGTCATGAAGCAATTCAATCACCCAGAATTAGGCAATTTAGTCGGTTTGATTGCCCTCTTGATCGTGCTTTCATTTTGGAGAAAATTCAACAAAATTCCAGCCAGCTTGGTCGATACCAATAATAAAATCATGAAAGAAAGTGCCTTTGCCTTCTTACCCATTAGTGCAGGCTCATTGCTGATGATGATGCATTTAGGTGATGAAATTCCAATGTTTTTGATTGTTCTCTTTGTCAGCACCCTCATACCGCTGTGGGTCTACGCAAAAATGTCTAAGAAATGGCTATAAGGAAAATCAATATGCTTTCAATCATCTCTGGATTCATCATTACCCTGATCGCCTATCTTGTCGCAAAACCTATTAATAAAAAATTACCGCAAATCCCCGTGATTGTGATTGGGATGTTTTTCGTCATTGGTATGCTCTATCTTTTTGGCATTTCCTATGAAAGTTATATGGCACAGGTCAATCCACTGTTCAATAACTTACTCGGCTATGTCACAGTGGCCTTGGCCATTCCTTTAGCAGCGATGCGCTACGATGACTTGCCTTTAAAAGCCGTGGGCGGGATTTTAGTCTTTGCCAGTATCAGTGCCGTTGCCCTCCCTATGGGGCTGGCTTATTTGCTGCATTTGTCAGATCCAACCATTATGGCTTTTGCTACACGGGCAGTGACCACCCCAATTGCCATCAACATTGCGACGCTGCTGCATTCCCCGATTCCTTTGGTAATTTTGATTGTGATTTTATCAGGGGTGATTGGCGCAGCATTTTCACCCATCATACTCAAAAATATTCATGATGAACGTGCATCAGGACTCGCCTTAGGACTTGCTGCACATGCGATTGGCACAGCTCAAGCTTGGCAACGCGGCAGCATTGCTGGGCGCTATGCGGCATTTGGCATGGCGGTAAATGCAGTATTCACAGCAATCTGGTTGCCAACTTTCATACTCTATCTACAAAATATGTGACTGAGCAATCACTTTTAAATGATTGTTTTGTATAAAAAATAAACTTAATATAAATTCTAGGGTACACCACAACACATTGAACGATGTGCTGTGGATGTTACATTTTTGGTAAAGGCACTTTTGTGCAACATGTCAACTTTCCCGAATAAAATGTAAATATTTATGCTTAGAGTAGTTGCTCTAAGTTTAAATATTACCTAGTATGATCAATAAACCCTCACAAAGTGTATTGATAAAGGATTATTAATATGATCGAAAAAAGTTTGAAATGGGCTGCATTATTCGGTGCTGTAGTTACAAGCTCCGCACTCTATGCTCAAGATCTTACAGGGACTTGGCAACAAATTGACGATAAAACTGGTTCGCCTAAAGCACTGATCGAAATTCGAAAAGATGCCAAAGACACCTATACCGGCAAAATTGTAAAAGTGACGCCACGTCCGGGTTATACACCAAAGGAAAAATGTGTGAATTGCCCTGCACCTTATACCAACCAGCCTATTTTAGGGATGGATGTATTTAAGGGGCTGAAACTTGAAAGTGAAAATACCTACTCTCAAGGAAAAATTATTGATCCTTTAGCAGGCAAAATTTACAGCTTAAAAGGCAAAATTTCTGCCAATGGTAAGCGCTTACATTTACGTGGATATCTGGGAATTTCCGCGATTGGTCGTACACAGACATGGATTCGCGCTGAATAAATTTTAAATTTATTCAGTAAATTGATTTGATATAGGTGAACCACCTACAGGGAATATCTGATGAAAAAATTAAAAGTGAGCCTCTTATTCTTAGCTGCTGTAATGAGTGGTTCAGCTTTTGCTCAAGACCTTTCAGGGACTTGGCAACAAATTGATGATAAAACAGGTTCACAAAAAGCCATTATTGAAATCCGTAAAGAAAGTAATGGAACATTCGTGGGTAAAATCATCAAAGTGACGCCGCGTCCGGGCTATACACCGCGCGACACCTGCGTAAACTGCCCTGCACCCTACAAAAACAAGCCAATCTTAGGCCTTGATATCTTAACAGGTTTAAAACATATTGAAGACACTAATAACTACGACAAAGGCCGTATTATTGACCCTCTTTCAGGCAAAGTTTACGACACAAAAATCCGTTTAAATGCCAGTGGGAAACGCCTAACTTTACGGGGTTATATGGGTGTTTCTGCACTTGGTCGTAGCCAAACTTGGATTCGCCAAGAGTAACCTCAAACAAGTAAAAAAACCGCCGACATGGCGGTTTTTCTTATTCCGAATATCTTCAAATTATTTTTAAATTAAAGTTGACTATTCTCGTAAACTTTCTAACATACGTGCTCATAAATCATGCTTCTCGGGGACAAGCGATTATGTTTAAAAAAATATTATTCAGCCTTTGCACATTCGGATTGATGAATGGTGCATTTGCAAATGACATTGCTGGCACGTGGCAACAAATTGACGATAAAACAGGAGCGGCCAAAGCGATTATTTCGATTCACAAAGAATCAAATAATACCTATACCGGTAAAATTATTAAAATTACACCACGTCCGGGCTATACACCGCAAAAAAACTGTAATAAGTGCCCAGCACCTTATACCAACCAACCGATTCTCGGCATGGAAATTGTTAAAGGTTTAAAGCAAATTAATAATACAAATAATTATGAAAAAGGTCGTATTATCGACCCTCTTTCTGGCAAAGTTTATGATGCTAAAGTGCGCTTAAACAGCACAGGAAAACGTATTTCGATCCGTGCAAGTATTGGCGTTTCAGTCTTAGGTCGTAACCAAACTTGGATTCGTTTAGACTAATCCTCACACCAATAAAAAGCCGCATCAATGCGGCTTTTTTATTTTTAAATACTTACATTACAGGATTATCGACAGCAAACATGTGCTGATCTTCTAAACGATAGGCCATCAACTGATTGCCCCAGACACATCCGCCATCCACATTTTGGATTTTTGCTGAAATGCTTTTTCCTTGTAAAGCAGCCCAATGACCAAAAAGAATTTGATGGGTCTGAGCTGCTTGTGACTCAAACTCAAACCATGGCTTAAAACCCTTCGGCATAGGGTCATCGAGTGAATCTTTAAAACTAAACTCTAATCGACCTTCTGCATCGGTTAAGCGCATGCGGGTCAAATAGTTGGTAATACAGCGTAAGCGCGCATGACCAGACAAATCATCCGTCCATAGGTTCGGCTCTTTACCGTACATCACTTGAAGAAACGCATCAACCACATCAAAGTCGTCATGACCAATCACCGCTTCCACCTCTTTTGCCAAGTCTGCGGTTTGCTGCGCAGTCCAATTCAAAGGAATACCTGCATGGGTCAAAATGGTTTGCTCATTCGGAAATAGACACAGCGGCTGCTTGCGTAACCAATCAATCAAATCATCACTTTCTAAAGCGTGAATCACATCATCGATATTGTCTTTAGGATTGATATCCTTAGTACCACGAGCGCATGCCAGCAAAGTCAGATCATGATTGCCCAGTACCGTCGCCGCAACTTCACTATCCACTAATTTTTTGATGAACCGCAAAGCGCCTACCGAGTTTTCACCCCGTGCGACGAGATCACCGGCAAACCATATAAAATCTTGGTCTGCATCAAACTTGATCTCTTTCAGTAAAGCTTTTAATGC
Source organism: Acinetobacter sp. YH01020 (assembly GCF_013420275.1). Taxonomy (NCBI): domain Bacteria; kingdom Pseudomonadati; phylum Pseudomonadota; class Gammaproteobacteria; order Moraxellales; family Moraxellaceae; genus Acinetobacter; species Acinetobacter sp. YH01020. The sequence continues at coordinate 4,673 of NZ_VOYN01000043.1, read as the reverse complement.
TTCAAAACAGCCTTGAACATCACCAATGACATAGTTATAGCGAATATTGCGAGTCATAATTATTTAAGCCACCATTTGATCTGCTAATGCGACAAATTCTGCAAGTGTTAGGGTTTCTGGACGCGCCATTGGATCAACCCCTGCATTTTCAAAACCATCTTCAACCAGCATGCCTTTTAAGCTGTTGCGTAACGTCTTACGGCGTTGAGTAAAGACATGTGAAACCAAACGCGCAAGCGCTTTTTCATCTTTCGCCACAATCGGTTTAACGGCATAAGGCTCTAAACGGAATACCGCAGAGGTGACTTTTGGCGGCGGATTAAACGAACCCGGCGGCACTTCAAATAAAAACGTCGGTTTACAGAAGTATTGGATCATCACCGATAAACGGCCGTATTCTTTAGTATTCGGTGAAGCGGTAATACGGTCCACGACTTCTTTTTGCAGCATGAAGTGCATGTCTTTGACTTTGTCGCCAAACTCCAAGAGATGGAACAGCAGCGGTGTCGAGATGTTATACGGCAAGTTGCCAACCACACGCAGTGGACGGCCTTCGTCAAACAGCTCGGTAAAGTCATATTTCAGCGCGTCGGTTTCAACAATGGTCAAGCGCTCGGGATGCGGCACACGGCCCGGCAAACCTGCGGCTAAGTCACGGTCCAGCTCAACCACAGTTAAAGCATCGCATTCACCAATTAAAGGCGATGTAAGCGCAGCAAGACCGGGACCAATTTCGACAATATTGTCACCAGTACGCGGATTTACCGAACGTACAATTTTGGCAATAACACGTTGATCATGTAAGAAATTCTGTCCAAACCGCTTACGCGTGTGATGCCCTTCATCTTTTGGGTTTAGGGCATTAATTTGATACATAAAATTCTCCGCATAGGTTTATTACAACGATTACTGACTTGATTCAAATTCACTCAAGCGAGCAAAAATTTCTTCGGACTTGGTCACATTATCCCGAGCCGCGTTAATTACACTGAGCAATGGCTCTCTTTGTTGCAACAAAGCCATTGTTTCAGATTTCATCATTTCTTCAGTTTCAGCCTGAATGGAGAGCAAACTTTCACGCATTTCAGCATTGTTTACGCGCTCTACACCCAGTTCGGGATGACCATTCAGTTGAGCCTTCAAATAAATATTGAAAGTTTCAAAATCTGCTAAAAAGTCATCTAAATCGTCTGGATGAATAGAATTCACATCAGTTAACTTCAGCAAAGAACTCAACATTCGTCCCGCAATATAGACTTGATTTTTGGCAATCATTGCTTGAATAGCTGAATTGTTTACTCTAGCCATCATATCAGCCAGAATGTTATATTCAGCTTGAATACCCGGAATGGTTTCACTTACAAGAAGTTGAGATTCATATAGCGCACTCAGGCTATTTTGATGCTGTACAAGCAGATCAATATTAGCATTGATTGCCTGTCCATCTTGAAGCATTTTATCAGCACCATCACGATTCGCATATTTTTTATGCACCGCAGTCAGCGCTTGATTAAATTTTTGCTGATTATGTTTAAAGCCATCCACGGCAGCCGGTGATGCAAAACGTATAAATCCTTCCGTCTGTTTTGGAATTTGCAGCGATAATACTTTTAATTCACAAGAATGATGATCTGTAGCGAGCGTTGAGCATGCTGACAGCATCAACGCTAACGCAATCCCAAAAAATGGGCGAATGATCGATTTCGCCCTAAGCATCTTGTTATTTTCCTGTTTTATTTTTGATAATTTTTTACTATTATTCATATAAAATTCAAACCTTTATTATTAAGTTTCGTTATTTTTCGCACGTGCTAATTCTAAAGCCAAATCAACCGCCACCTGTAAACTCGAACTTTTAGCAAGACCTGTTCCAGCCAGTGACAGTGCTGTGCCGTGATCCACTGAAGTCCGAATAAACGGTAAGCCCAAAGTGATATTGATGGCTTCGCCAAAGCCCTGCGACTTTAACACAGGTAAGCCCTGATCGTGATACATCGCCAAAACCGCATCGGCATCTTTTAAATTTTCAGGGGTAAATAAGGTATCCGCAGGTAAACTCAAGCTCATATTGATTCCCTGAGCACGATAGCTTTCCAGCACGGGATTAATCACTTCAATCTCTTCCATGCCCAAATAGCCATCTTCACCCGCATGTGGGTTTAGACCGCACACCAAAATATGCGGATGGTCTTTTTTAAATTTGGTTTTTAAATCATGAATTAAAATATCGATGACTTGATGCAATCGTTCTTGAGTAATGGCATCAGCTACATCACGAAGCGGTAAATGTGTTGTTGCCAATGCGACACGGAGCGTTTTGGTCGCAAGCATCATCACGACACGGTCAACGCCTGCAAATTCTTGATAAAACTCAGTATGACCACTAAAGTGAATACCCGCTTCATTGATAATGGATTTTTGCACTGGTGCTGTCGCTACACCAACACTTTTACCAGATATCGCATAATCTGCAGATCGACGTAGCTGCTCGAGTACATAAGCCGCATTATTAACATCAAGTTGACCCGCAATAACAGGTGTAGTTACAGGTACATGTTCCACATAAAGCTGACCTAGAGCTGCCGAACCCTCCTGCCCAACATAGTCAATCAGTTCAACTTCGAGCTTTAACTGTTGAGCACGCTTGAGCAGCAAATCTTTATCAATAAGAACCACAAGTGGCCTTTCATCTATTCGATTGGCTAAGCTCAAACAAATATCAGGTCCGATACCTGCGGGTTCACCGCTCGTGATATATAAAGGCAGCATGGGTCTATCCTGTGTGTGCAATAGCATTATTATACTGTGTGATGCACATGACAGACCTAATTTTATTGATTAAAAATATCGGACTAAAACTCAAAAATAAGCGCGTTGTGCGACATTGTATGGAATGAAATCGAAAGCAAAACCTGAAATGCCAATGATCCAAATCAATGCAATAAGAATTACAATGCCGCGCTGAACGGCTGACACATGTTGCGGGTGCTTCGTTATCAGCCAAAAAGACATACCACCCAAAAGCAATAATCCAATCAACAGATAAACCAATAAATAACTAAGGAAAAATAAAGTGAGCATCATTAACAAAACGATGATCGCACCATCCGCCCCGTGCAAATACACCAAATACAAAAAAGTTGGGCTTAAAACCAAGGCGCTACATAAGCCCATTAATTGCAACCATTGCCGCCAAAATGAGGGTTCAGATGTGTTTTTTAACAGATTAGAATTCGACATGATTTACTTTCATCCGCTTTTTTTATAATTTCTGGATTATCTGCTGTTTATTGCTGAAGAAATATACTACAATACAGCGCTTGAAATTTTATATTTTCATTTGTGATTCTTCACGTATTCGTATAGAATCGCGTCTCCTTTTGTTTGGACAGTTTCCATAGTCCAAACCAACTATAATAGGTAGTGGTTTAATGAAAACTCTCAGCGCTAAGCCAGCTGAAGTTCAACACGACTGGTACGTTGTTGATGCTTCTGGCAAAACTTTAGGTCGCCTTGCGACTGAAATCGCTCGTCGTTTACGCGGTAAGCACAAAACTTCTTATACTCCTCACGTTGACACTGGTGACTACATCGTTGTTATCAATGCTGAGCAAGTTCAAGTGACTGGTAAAAAATCACTTGATAAGAAATATTATCGCCACACTGGTTTCCCTGGTGGTATTCGTGAAACTAATTTCGAAAAATTAGTTGCTCACAAACCAGAAGAAATCTTCGAACGTGCTGTAAAAGGCATGTTGCCAAAAGGTCCTCTTGGTTATGCAATGATCAAGAAAATGAAAGTGTACGCTGGTACTGAGCATCCACATACTGCTCAACAGCCACAAGTTTTGGACATCTAAGGGATACAGCACATGGCTACTAACTATGGTACAGGTCGCCGTAAGACCGCAACTGCACGTGTTTTCCTATCAGCTGGTACTGGTAAACTCGTAATCAACAACCGTTCTTTAGAACAATATTTCGGTCGTGAAACTGCTCGTATGGTTGTTAACCAACCACTTGAGCTTTTAGAAGCTACTGAGAAATATGACCTTTACATCACTGTTGCTGGTGGTGGTATCGGTGGTCAAGCAGGCGCTATCCGTCACGGTATTACTCGTGCATTGATTGCTTCTGACGAAACTCTTAAACCTGCTCTTCGTCAAGCTGGTTTCGTTACTCGTGATGCTCGTGAAGTTGAACGTAAGAAACTTGGTTTACGTAAAGCTCGTAAACGTCCTCAATTCTCTAAACGTTAATTCGTTTACCGAATCGGACAAAAAACCTTGGCTTATGCCAAGGTTTTTTTATGTCTTAATTTTTATGAAGATGATGCAAATAGAATAACGATCCGATAAACAAAAAGACTCAAACTCGCAATAAAACATATAACCGACAGTGTTAGTGTAATTGTACAGATGGTCATTTTGCTTTTTTGTTCAGGACTATCATCCTCTGCTCCATAATCAGAGGCATAACCTCCAGCGAGTGCCGTATAAAAGCCAATGCCCATAAAAATAACAGCAGCTAAAAATAATAATTTTTGTCTCTGTACACGACAAATTTCACAGAACCCTTATCCTATCAGGATTCTGCTTTCTTAAAATTGCCAAAATTTCCTTAAACTCTTCTTTTTTCCCAAAACCAATTAAACGCTGAATCGCCATTTGAAC
>NZ_VOYN01000042.1:0-31644 GCF_013420275.1 Acinetobacter sp. YH01020 | reverse complement strand
GAGGAATTGCCACAAGATACGATAAGCTAAAACGTAACTATCAAAGCGCTGTTGCTTTAGCTTGTATATTTATATGGTTGCCTCTTTAGCTCAATTTATCGGCTGTAAATGTCAACACACCCTAATCTGTAAATAGAAAATAAGGTCCATCGAGGACCTTATTTTTTTGCTTTTAAAAACCTATAGGTACAAAAAAAGCCCTAAAAAGGGCTTTTTTTATCGCAACAAATTAGTTAGCTAAAGCTTTAACTTGTGCATTTAAACGGCTCTTATGACGAGCAGCTTTGTTTTTATGGATGATGCCTTTATCAGCCATACGATCGATAACAGGAACAGCTTTTTTGTAAGCTTCTGTAGCGACAGCATAATCACCAGCAGCAATAGCAGCTACTGTGCGTTTAAGATAAGTACGAACCATAGAACGTAAGCTTGCGTTGTGTTGACGTGCTTTAACGTTTTGACGAGCACGTTTTTTTGCTTGAGCAGAGTTTGCCACTCGTGCACTCCTTGAAATAGATTGGTCTGGGCGGGCTGAAATTACATCTGAAAACCAACATCAGAAGAACTATCACCAGCCCGTAAACAAGTGCCATATTGTGATTAAACTAAGCGCTTAAGTCAAGTCTTGACATGCTTTGACAACATTTTAGATGCAGAAAAATTTTAAAGAAAACGTTAGATTAGTCTAAAGTGATTGAGATTGTATGAAAAATGACTAAAAGTATAGAGAATGCGATTGTCATCGGAGCAACAGGATTGGTCGGGCGGGAATTGGTTCGTCAGCTCAGTCAAAATGCAAGATGTAAGAATATTACTGCTGTGGTACGTCAGCGTGACCATGAACTGAATGGACTGGCAAAAGTTCAACAAATGGTGATCAGTGACTTTCTTTCTCTGACTCAGGATGATGTGAGAGATTATAGTCATGCCTTTAGTTGTTTAGGCTCGACCATTAAAAAAGCAGGGTCTAAAGATAATTTTTATCAAATTGATTTTAGCATCAATGCGCATTTTGCTGAATTATTAGAATATACAGATACACAATTGATCATTGTCAGTGCTATGGGCGCTGACGCCAATTCCGCATTTTTTTATAACCGAGTCAAAGGGGGATTGGAATATTATTTAAAAACCTTAAAGTTAAATCAACTTTCGATATTAAAGCCTTCGCTGTTACTTGGTGAGCGTAATGAATCTCGACATTTAGAGGATGCGACACAGAAGCTCTATATGCGCTTTTCGCATTTTGTACCTGACCGTTTCAAGTTTAAGCCAGTGACAGCACAGCAAGTGGCTCATACTATGGTCGAGGCGGCACAAACTCAGACCGAAAAGTTCGAGATTTATGATAATTTACGCATACTAACAATTAAATGAGGGAAATACCGTGTCTACAGTTCCATTCGTCACCTGTGATTTACTTGATGATCATCCAGATAAAGAATTACAAGTGGTGATCCCGTCATTGGATGGTAAGTTCTTTCAAAGTTATGGTGCACGGAAAAGTTTTGGCGGTCAGGTGATGACGGTCAAATGTTTTGAAGATAACTCTCGTGTTAAAGAATTATTGGCAACCGATGGTACGGGTAAAGTATTGGTTGTGGATGGTGGTGCGTCGATGCGCTGTGCCTTGATGGGTGATATGATTGCTGAATCTGCAGTTAACAATCATTGGAATGGCGTCATTATTTACGGCTGCGTGCGTGATGTTGATGCGATTGCAGAACTTGATTTAGGTGTGCATGCTTTGGCTGCGATTCCACAAAAAAGTAACCGCAAAGGCGTGGGTGAAACAGATATTCCATTAAGTTTTGGTGGTGTAAACATTCAGTCTGGTGATTTTATTTATGCTGACAATAACGGCATCGTTGTTTCAAAAGAGCAATTGGTTGCTTTATAAGCGTACTTGAATTTTTAGTCGTGGAATGAAAGCGTAATTCTTGCTCATACACGACGATATAAATGTGAAAAAGAAAATACAAACATCAGCTGAGGACTCTCGGCTGTTGTATAAAAATACGAAATAAAAAAAGAAAGGAAAAAAGTATGTTGTTGCATCAATTAAAAGTGGCGCAAGCGTTGCTCTCAGGCGTAGCAGAGGGCGGACGAGGTACAAATGGGACGCCTTATCCGAAACAACCTGAAAAAGCCCTTAAACTGTACGAATTTGAAGGGTCTCCCTATTGTCGTCGTGTACGAGAAGTACTAACCACACTCAATTTGGATTATGAGGTCTACCCATGTCCCAAAGGGGCTAAAAAGTACCGTTTAGACGTGCAAAAATTGGGTGGAAAACAGCAATTCCCTTTCTTGGTGGATGACAATACTGGGGATCGTTTGTACGAATCTCAGCAAATTATTCATCATTTATTTAAACATTATGGCAAAACAGGTCAGACTCCTAAGAAGTATGCCAATTATCCTAAAATTCCGTATGTTGCCTTTGTTGGAACCTTAATTAATGGGGCTCAAGGGGTGTGGGTGCAGCGTAAAGTTATCCATCGTGATGCACCAAGTCAACTCTTAGAACTATGGGGTTTTGAAGCGAGTCCATATACACGCATCGTACGTAGCGCATTGTCTGAAATGGAATTGGCATATATCTTTCATAATGTGGCTAAGGAACGTTGGCAAGATCAGGGATTAGCGGTAATGCGCTTAAGACCTGGTAAATATGTACCCCTGAAAGGTGGCAAGCGTGAACAAGTGTTAAAAATCATGGGGAACAATATTCAAGTGCCATATTTGAAAGATCCTAATACTGGTGTAGAACTTTTTGAATCTGAAAAAATTGTAAAATATCTGAAGAAGCAATATTTGAGCTAATCTCACTCAAGTTTAAGCTAAGTGCAGTGTATAGTCAGACTGATGGCTATACACATATTGTAATGTTAAATGGATTTAAAATTAGAAGAAAAATGCATCATAGCTGCATCAATTGAATTAGAATAAATTATTAAAAATAAGAAATTTACTTAATTATAGGGATATCCTAAAAGGATTAAACTCATTAATGTAAAAGACATTTCATTTTTTCGGGGGAAGTAAATCATGTCACCACAAGAAGTCATACTACCCGTACCGGTGCTCGTCGTTGAAGATGAGGAAATTATTCAATTACGTTTACGTCAAATTTTGACAGAGCTGGGTTATAAGCGTGAAGAGCTTATCTTCACCAAAAATGTTAAAGAATCTATTCAAGCCGTAGAGACCCAACCGATATCCTTAGCCTTAGTTGACTTAGGTTTGCCTGATGGTAGTGGTATCGAAATTATTGAAAAAATACGTTCCCTCGAAAGTAATACCATGATCTTGGTTGTCTCTGCATGGAGTACACAAGAAAGCTTATTTGCCGCAATTAAAGCAGGTGCAACGGGCTATGTATTAAAAGAACGTGATGATGCTGAAGTACTTTTATCTATTCGGAGTATTTTACGTGGTGGGGCGCCGATTGACCCATTTATTGCACGAGAAATCCTTAAACAAATATCCGAAGCCGAAGCGCCAAGTCCAGAACAAACAGTCGCCGATGAAGCAGACTTGAACCTCTTGACCAGTCGTGAAAAAGAAATTTTATGTTTGGTTGCTCAAGGTTTGAGTAACCGTGAGATTGCTGAACAGCTTTTTGTTTCACGCTATACGGTAGAAAGCCATATTAAACATATTTATCGCAAATTAGCCGTAACGAAACGTACCAAAGCCGTGAGTACAGCAAGATCTATGGGTATTCTATAATGCGTAAAGGAGGATATTTTTTCTTATTTATCCTCTGTTTAGTATGGGGGAGCTTGAGTCATGCAGAGCAAGTTTTCCCTGTAAATGATCAATGTAATGTAACTGTGAATAGCATTTCACGGGTGAAGACACCATCCAATCAAGAATTACCCAGAACGGGATGGAAAACCACGCAATTACCTGACCGTTGGAAAGAAGATAAAGACTGGGAGGGTTATCAAGGTGGTGCTTGGTATAAATTAGACTGGTCTTGGTACTGTAAAAATAATGCGCGTTTGGCAGAACCCATCGCACTATATGTTGATTACATTATTAATACGGGTTCAGTCTTTCTGAATGGCGACTTGCTGTGGACCAATAAAAATCTTCAAGAACCGGTCTCTAAAAGTTGGAATGTTGCACGCTATTGGATTTTACCGATAAGTGGAATCAAGCATGATCATAATGAAACCTTGATCTATGTGTATGGCTACTCGAGTCTAAATGCTGGCTTGGGTCCGGTGAAATTTAACAATGTCATGGCAACAATAGAGCAGGCCGAAGAAGCCACTTGGACTCGTCGAACCATATTACAATTAAATATTTTTCTTTCTGGGGTCTTGGGTCTAATTTGCTTTATCATTTGGTTGATGCGTCCTCGTGATACCAGTTTTGGCTGGTTTGCGCTTTCAACAGTGTTGTGGATTTTATTTCTCAGTAATGCTCTGACTACTGAAACCTTTCCATACCCAGATTCGGTTTTTTCTGCCAAAGCTAATCTGATATTTGTAATGCTGTACTTTCAGTGCTTTAGTATCTATATCTTGCGCTTTCTTGGGCGTAAGTTTCCACGAATAGAACTGTCATTTACTATGTTGACTGCTGCACTGATTGGTGTGGTGTGTATCTGGCCATTCGAACAAAATGCAGATATTTCGAGCCTTATTTTCTTTTTATATTGTGCATTCTTTTTTATCACTTACCTCTATCTGTGTAAAATTAGTTTCAAAGAACGAAGAAGAGACTATATTTTATTAGCAATCTGTTTGACTGCGATAATTGTGATAGTCATAGGTGATATCACAGTCTTGGTGCTCTTTCCAAAAGAAAATTTTACACCTTTATCACCCTTTACTTCACCGATTATCACCTTATTTATAGTGGTGATCTTGGGGGCGAGACTTAATCGAAATATACAGAAGATTGAAAAATATAATGATGATTTGGCATTTGAAGTTCAGAAAGTCAGTGATGAACTATGTAGTAGCTTGAATGATAAACATCAGCTTGAACTGAGTAATGTACGCCTGCAGGAACGGATTAAATTATCACATGATCTGCATGATGGTCTGGGCGCATCCATTGTGCGCTCGATGATCTTGGTTGATCAGTGTGAAAGTAATATTCCAAATAGACAGTTCTTGTCGATGTTGAAATTATTGCGCGATGATTTAAGGCAAATTATTGATAGTGGATCATCTTTAGACAGTAAAGTGCCAAATTCACCTTTGCTCTGGATCGCACCTGTTCGACATCGCTTTAGTCAGTTGATGGATGAAGTGGAAATGAATGCCAAATGGTGTATTCCTTCGCAGTGGGCGATCAAACCAACGGCAATTCAGTGTCTGACTTTAATACGAGTGATTGAAGAAAGCCTGACCAATATTGTGAAACATAGCCAAGCAAATCATGTCAATGTCACGCTGTCACAGTTCGAAAATGGCGCATTGCTATTAACCATTGAAGATGATGGTGTCGGTTTCGATGTTGAGAGTGTTTCAAATCATGGCATGAGTATTGGGATGCGAAGTATGAAAATGCGTGTAGAACGGATAGGCGGAAATTTCAAAATTCATTCTCAGCAAGGCTGTACCATTATTCAAACAGAAATTAATTTAAAATCAGCTGCATAAAATAATATGTTGAAATAATAAAAATGATGATCAATTCGATATTAAGTCATCTAAAGCGCATTGCATTGTTCTGCTGTGTCACTTTTATAGCAGCTTGTGGTTCGCAGGATCATGCGCCTAAACCAGGTGAGTATGGGCAGATTTTGTTCCAGCATGCGGTGTTAAGTACCGAAGAAATTCAGCAATTACTCACAGAAAGTCAAAGCGATACAAATACATTAAACACTAAAAATTTTGCAGTGGATTACACGGCGACATCCAATCAAAACCCATATCGTGCAGTCTTGTTGGTCAAAGGTAGGGCAATGACCAGTGGTGAGGTATCCGTTAAATTTCAAATTGATAACTACAATGCCGCTATTCAACAAACCTCAAGCAATCTCATGCAAATGGACGCAGGTGTTGATCAGATTGAACGATTAGAAACATTAGATGCAGGACAAGATTTTAACTTTGTTATGGACGGTGCGCCTTTCTCAGTCAATGCTGCCAATGATCCAAATAGTATGACCAGTCAACTGAGTTTGTTAGAGTCAAGGAATGTGGAGTTTCAAAGTATTGAATTACAAATTTGGCAAGGCAAAGGTAGTCAATACGGCGTAATGCGTTATCTTTGGTTTATTGGATTGGTGTTATTGATTGTATGGGTTTATCGCGTCATCGTGGAGAAAAAAGCCGATCAAGTCGAAGATTTTTTAAATCGTAGAAAGCGAAAATAATGCTATTCAGCAGTATAAAAAGGGAGCATGACGCTCCCTTTTTATTGAGTTTATTCAGCTTCCGTTGGGACGAGCATCAGCACAGATTCATTTAATAGCATGGCAATATTTTCTAAGATATCAGCATCATATAAAGATTCGTCTAGCGCTAGACTTTGGCCATCGGCAATGGTTTTTAAATGCACTGCAAATTCGTCTGAGATACAGATTCCTTCGCCATTTGCCCAAAACAAAATATCACCGTCTTGCTCTGTATATAGTAAGCGTGAAGCCGGTTCTAACATGAGTTGATAGCCTTGATCTAAGGCCTCTTCAAGATCACCAGTGCCGATTTCTTCGGCTTCAGGAATATTGTCAGGATATTTAGGTTCTGACATTAAGCTCATGATTGCATCTTCAAGTACGGTTGAATTTTGCAATTGTTCAAATAACTTTTCTTTTAAATACTCAAGTTCATTTTCAGTCACTTGGCCAATCGCACTGATTTGATCACGTAAAATATCAGTTAATGGATTTTTAAGTAGGGGATTGTCTGTGAATTTGTCTGTCACTCGATCCATCATTTCAGTGACATTTGGCATGCGGAAGCCAAATGAATACGTCAGACACTCATCTTCAGCTACACCATAGTGTGATAGGCCTGGTGGCACATAAAGTAAGTCGCCGGGAGCAAGCACTTCATCAAAATGAACATCCATTTCTGGTAGTAAGCGAAGCGGTTGACCTTCGACAAATGAAGTATCTGCATCACACATCTGACCCAATTGCCAACGACGGTGACCATAGCCTTGAACAAGGAATACATCGTAAAAATCAAAATGTTGTCCGACAGAGCCACCTTTTTGTGCATACGACACCATGATGTCATCACGACGCCATTGCGGAATAAATGAAAACTGCTTCCATAGCTCGGCTAGGTCAAAAGAATAATGATCGACAGCTTGAACCAATAAAGTCCACAGTTTCGGCATTTTTTGAAAATCGGCTTTAAGTAGTGGAGAAGATTTCACTGTCCATTGGTTAGGATCACGATCTTTTTGTTTGATGAGACGTGCAGTGACGTTATCTTCTAAAGCCAATTCAAGAACGTCTTTCGGTTCAAGTATTTGGGTAATTTCAGGGAGTGCATTACGAACCAATAATGGTTTTTTTTGCCAATATTCGGCAAGGAATTGTTCAGCGCTGATGCCGCCGAGGATGTTAAGAGAATGAGCCATAGCTAAATACATACAATTTCAATGGATATATTGTCCCTTGAGATTCCTGTTTTTAGCAAGGCTCTATTTCATTAAATTATTTCGATTAACTTGAGACTATCTTAAAGGATTGTCTTTGAGATATTGCATGACTAATTTTTCAACCTCCAAATCATAGCTATTGGCAGCAGCCGTTGTCGCTGAAAATTTCATGAATTGCTCAAAATGTGCATTGGTGTCAATTTTAGTATTTTCTTTGTCCGACATTAATTTGAAATGATTCGGCATGACTTTTGCCATCATTTCAACATTTTCGGTTTGTAGTTTTAGAAGTTTTTTTACTTCAACTGTTTGTGGTTGAATGCTTTCAAATTTTTGTTTGCCTAGAGCAACCAGTTTATTGATTTGTTGTTCTGGCGTGCTACTACCACCGGTTTTGGTTTTAGTCCCTAGCTGTTGAATGATTTGCTCCTGCATTGCAGCGCCTTGTTGTTCTAATTCAGCATAGATAAATTTATATTGAACCCATTCATTGACTAAGTTTTTATTGTATTGCTGAGAGTTGGTCACAGTTTGATTCACTGTATTGGTATGACCGTTTGTCGAACAAAATAGAAGGCTAATGCTAATGAGGCTAGATGAAATTAAATTAAACGTTTTCATGTTTTCATGTTTTCAGTTCTTGGTTGTAATAAATAAGTAAGTGACTTTTTAATCATTAGCCCATAAAGAGCTAATGATGTGTTTATTATGCTGTAACAGATAATAATTTTAAAATTATGGGACTAAAATCTTAAGCTCACGCAAAATATTGCAGAGTTTAATCATCGGCATACCCATGAGTGTGGTTTGGTCTTGCCCGATCATTTCTTCAAATAAGCTAATCCCTAAACTTTCACACTTAAAACTGCCAGCGCAGTGTAGCGGCTGTTCAACCTGAACATAACGTTCAATTTCAGGCAAGCTAAGTTTGCGAAACTTCACTTTATAGTGCTCGACAAGGGTTTGTTCAAAACCTGTTGATTTTTGTTGGACACTGAGTGCTGTACTGAAATAAACGATTTTGTCTGAATTGGCTTGAAGCTGCTTAACGGCTTTTTCATCGCAAAGCGGTTTACCAATAAAAATATCTGGTGCGCCTTCGCGCCATGCGACTTGGTCAGAACCAATCACAATTGCGTCTGGGTGCTGGTTTGCAATTGCATAAGCTTTTTCAAATGCCAGTCGTTTTGCTAACTCATCGGCGTGGTTCTCACCGCGAGGTGTTTCGTCTATATCTGGTACGATTGAGTGGTAATCAATCCGTAAACGGTCCATCAGGTCTTTACGGGTTTGGCTGCTCGAAGCCAAAATGATTTTGGGAGTACTCATTACACTGCATATTCCATAAGTACATCAAGCGGCACATAAGACAGCGCCGCTTGGTGACACGCTTGTATTTTAATAGGTGGGGCAAATCCTTCTTGATACGCTTCCACCCAGCGAGTCACACAGATACACCAGAAGTCACCAGGTTGTAGTCCTGGAAAACCAACTTCGGGTAAGGGTGTGATTAGGTCATTGCCAACTTTTTGGGAAAAGTTTAAAAATTCAGATGTCATTTGTGCACACATCGTATGCTGACCAAGGTCTGTTGTTGCTGTATGGCAAAAGCCATTTCTAAAATATCCGGTAATCGGATCAAAACAACAGCTTGCCAAGGGTTCGCCTAAAACATTTAAACGATTAATATTTGGGTCTGGATGAATCGACATAAGCGCTGAATCTTTATAAGGCTTTTCGCTATCATAACAAAACTTTGGCTCTACATAGCTTTTCTGCAAAAGAAGCTAACGTTTTTCTGCATAATCATTTAAAATCGTCGCGTTTTGATATCAATAAAAGAGAGTAATGCATGAACTTTCAGCGTATGACTGACCTTGATTTGGCGGGTAAACGTGTTCTGATCCGTGAAGATCTTAACGTACCAGTTAAAAATGGCGTGATTACAAGCGATGCACGTTTACGTGCGGCGTTGCCAACAATTAAAGCAGCTGTAGAAAAAGGTGCTGCTGTAATGGTGTATTCACACTTAGGTCGTCCTGTTGAAGGTGAGCCTAAAGCAGAACAGTCTCTAGCACCTGTAGCCGCTTATTTAACAGACGCTTTGGGTCAAGATGTTCAACTGATCACTGATTATTTGGACGGTGTTGACGTTGCGCCAGGTCAAGTGGTTTTACTTGAAAACTGCCGTTTCAACGTGGGTGAAAAGAAAAACAATCCTGAATTATCAGCTAAATATGCAGCACTTTGTGATGTTTACGTTATGGATGCATTTGGTACGGCTCACCGTGCAGAAGCATCGACTGAAGGCGTAGCACGTTGTGCAAAAGTGGCTGCCGCAGGTCCTTTACTTGCTGCTGAGCTTGATGCGCTAGGCCGTGCACTTAAAACTCCTGCAAAACCAATGGTTGCGATTGTTGCAGGCTCAAAAGTTTCTACTAAATTAGATGTATTAACTTCACTATCTGACATTTGTGATCAATTGATCGTGGGTGGTGGTATTGCCAATACATTCTTAGCTGCTGCGGGCTTCAATGTTGGTAAATCACTTTGTGAAAATGACTTGATCGATACAGCAAAAGCCATTGCTGCAAAAGTATCAGTACCACTTCCAACAGATGTTGTTGTTGCTGATGCTGCTGAAATTGATTTTGCAGACTTCCTCGGTTCATTAGCTGCTGCTAAAGCTGTCGTGAAAAAAGTTGAAGATGTATCAGACAATGACATGATTTTGGATGTGGGCCCTGAAACTGCAAAAGCATTTGCAGAAATCTTGAAAACTTCAAAAACTATTCTATGGAATGGTCCAGTAGGTGTGTTTGAAGTTGATCAATTCGGCGAAGGCACCAAAGCATTGTCTTTAGCGATTGCAGAATCTGAAGGCTTCTCGATCGCGGGTGGTGGTGACACGCTTGCTGCAATTGATAAATATGAAGTTGCAGACAAAATTGGTTACATCTCGACTGGTGGTGGTGCTTTCCTTGAATTCGTAGAAGGTAAAACACTCCCTGCTGTAGCAGCGCTTCTTGACCGTGCTTAATTTAGTATTATCAATAAGATAATACAGTATTAAAAAAGGTTGGCTTCGGTCAGCCTTTTTTTATCGCCCATTCATTTTGCCGTCATCAAAGTGCAATATTTCTGCAATAAAATTCATCGCAACACCTAATTTGCAGTAGTAGGAAACAACGATGAACTTAAAACTTGCACTTGCTGTACTTTTAATCGCACCATTAACTTTGACAGCTTGTGCTAAAAAAGAGTCTGCACCAACGGAATCAGAAGCATCTGCTGTTGCCGTAGACAATGCTCAAACAACGCCAGAACAACAAAAAGCCATTGATGAACTTGATAAGCCAGTATTGGATGAAAAGAACCAAGATGTTCCTGCTGAAATTGCAAATGCACCTGCAGACGAAGCAACAGCTGACGCTGAAACAGCCGCTTCAGCAACAGCAGCTCACTAAGATTGTTGTCTTTATTTAAAAAGTCCCTGCAAATGCAGGGAT
Source organism: Acinetobacter sp. YH01020 (assembly GCF_013420275.1). Taxonomy (NCBI): domain Bacteria; kingdom Pseudomonadati; phylum Pseudomonadota; class Gammaproteobacteria; order Moraxellales; family Moraxellaceae; genus Acinetobacter; species Acinetobacter sp. YH01020. Next base: position 20,551 of record NZ_VOYN01000042.1, on the reverse strand, counting down.
TTTTTTTTAAATAGTGTTATTTGTTGCTGAATTGAAATGATTGAGCATGTAGAATATGCGGCATTACCTGGGAGGATATTATGGCTCTTATTTCATTGCGCCAGCTCTTGGATCACGCCGGCGAACATGCTTACGGCGTACCAGCATTCAACGTAAACAACTTAGAACAAATGCGTGCAATTATGCTTGCAGCAGATGCAACAAATTCACCTGTAATTGTACAAGCATCTGCGGGTGCACGTAAGTATGCAGGCGCTCCGTTCTTGCGTCATTTGATTTTGGCAGCAATCGAAGAATGGCCACATATTCCTGTGGTTATGCACCAAGACCATGGTACTAGCCCTGATGTATGTCAACGTTCTATTCAACTTGGCTTCTCATCAGTGATGATGGACGGTTCTTTAGGTGAAGACGGTAAAACGCCAACTTCATACGAATACAACGTAGACGTGACTCGTCGTACTGTTCAAATGGCACATGCGTGTGGCGTTTCAGTAGAAGGCGAAATCGGTTGTTTAGGTAGCCTTGAAACTGGTATGGCTGGTGAAGAAGATGGTGTAGGCGCTGAAGGCGTACTTGATCATTCTCAGCTTTTAACTTCAGTTGAAGAAGCGCGTTCATTTGTAGCTGATACCAATGTTGACGCACTTGCAATTGCAGTGGGTACTTCACACGGTGCGTACAAATTTACTCGCCCACCTACAGGTGACATCTTAGCGATTGACCGTATTAAAGAAATTCACGCTGCGTTACCAAATACGCATCTTGTAATGCACGGTTCAAGCTCTGTGCCACAAGAATGGTTAGCTGTAATTAATGAATTCGGTGGTAACATCGGCGAAACTTATGGTGTTCCAGTAGACCAACTTGTAGACGCAATCAAACACGGTGTTCGTAAAATTAACATCGATACTGACTTACGTCTTGCATCTACAGGTGCTATGCGCCGTATGATGGCTGAAAAACCAGCTGAATTTGACCCACGTAAATTCTTCTCTGCAACTGTTGATGCAATGAAACAAATTTGTATCGATCGTTATGAAGCATTTGGTACAGCGGGTAATGCTGACAAGATTCGTCCAATTTCTTTAGAGAAAATGGTGAGTCACTATAAATAATTTGTCTTGAGATAGATTATTTTTGAAGAAAAGCCCACAATTAAGTGGGCTTTTCTTTGATTTGAACTTAGAAAAATTGCTTTAAATACAACTCAAGAATAAGAGCGTGTCATGGAATTGATCTTTGCTGCCGCGATTTGCAGTGTTCTCGTTTCAGTAATTCTAAAACTCTGTCGTGATCGGGGTTTTAACCCTGCACAAATGATCACATGGAATTATGTATCTGCGAGTATTTTATGTTTTCTGTGGTTTAAGCCGGATCTAGCGCATATTTCAATTAATAAAACACCATGGGTTTTAATTGCGGCTTTGGGTGTATTACTGCCGACGATTTTTTATTGCTTAGCACGTTCACTGCAAACTGCGGGTATTTTAAAAACCGAATTGGCTCAGCGCTTATCTGTTGTGCTTTCTCTTAGCGCAGCCTATTTTATTTTCAGTGAATATTTTAATGCCATTAAGCTCATTGGTATTGCACTTGGTGTACTTGCGGTATTACTGATTTTATTTTCACAGCGCAAGGGAAGCATTGATGGAAAGCAGGGGATTTTATTTTTATTAAGCGTTTGGGCAGGCTATGCACTGATTGATGTGTTATTAAAATTTGCCTCAGGTTTGGGCATGCAGTTTGCAGTGACTTTAAATCTGGTGTTTATTTGTGCATTTTTACTTTCGAGTATTTATAACATCGTACAGCACGGCAGTTTGGGGCAGACCAAAAATATCCTCGCTGGATTGGGCTTAGGTCTCTTAAACTTTGCCAATATTGCACTGTATGTGAAAGCCCACATGTTGCTTAAAGATACACCAGCAATCGTCTTTGCTGGCATGAATATTCTGGTCGTGGTTTTAGGTGTGGTTGCGGGCCTCATCATCTTTAAAGAAAAATTGAGAGTCGCAACCGTATTTGGTTTGATTGCAGGGATCATGAGTGTGGTTTGCTTAGCATATGCCATGTCTGTCTAAGATAATTTTTAGCAAAAACGATCGGGTGTTGTAGTAAATCATCCCATTCAGCCACGCCCATGAGCAGTCCTTGATCTCGACAGATTGGACACTCAGGGCAGTGATGATCAGTATATTGATAAGTATGCAGATACATTTGATGGCAATGACCGTATTCAAACTTCATCGGCATTTGTAGTAAATATGACATGTCCCACCTCTGCTTGAATTGTTGTTTTGATTCAAATTATTCAGCAAAGTTCAGACCAATTTATAAATTTTCTATTTTCACATTGTTGCTAAATATGTCGTTATTAAAAAAGCCCTTGTATTGAGGGCTTTTAGTTTTAGATGCTTAGTTAACGCGTGAATTGTTGAAAACGTTGTAAGGTATTTTCAAAATAACATTTACCCACTGCAACGGGGTGTTTTAGGAAATCTTGTGTTTCAATGGTGCCTTGTAATTGACCCGGTTGTTTACAGTTAGGGCAGTTTGGATAGCTATGGAGCATATCGCCCGCATATTTTTGTAAATAAACCGTATTGCAAGCTTCGCAATGAAATTTCATAGGTAATTTTATAGCTGTAGGCATAGGGAGAGACCTGAGTATATTTTGAGCAGAATATACTCGATAATTGTTTAAATAATAAGTCCCGAAATGACAAAAAAGAGGCAAAATCGCCCCTTTCGTCGGTTTTATGGAAAGCTTAAAGATGTGTAAAAATTTCTTCAGCATTCAGACGTGATTTAGGTAATTTCGCATTAAAATCATTTTCGCTACGATAGCCTAAAGTCATCAGTACAGAAGGAATCAAGTTTTGTTCAACTAAGCCCAATTCTTCAGAGATGATCGCTTCGTCAAATCCGCCAATTGGAGTTGCATCCACACCTTCAATGCCTGCTGCCAAAAGCATTTGACCTAAAGCAATAAATGTTTGGTTTTCAGCCCAACGTTGAATATCACCTTTTTCATTACGATAATAATCGACATAACCTGTACGGCTGTCTTTTTGACCTTGTTTGGCTTTGTCATCTTTAAAGCGACCACTACGATCATCCTGATTTAAAAGATTATCTAAATGCTCTGCAGTGATGTCTGCTTTAGTACAGAATAAAATCGTATGTGATGAATCTAAAACTTTTGGGGCATTGTAGGCATATTTTCCTACTAAGGCTTTGGCAATGCGTTGTTTGGCTGCATCATGATCTGCAATAAAAAAATGCCAAGGCTGAATATTGATGGAAGATGGTGTTAAACGGAGTATTTGTAATAAACGCTCAAATTGTTCCTGTGGAATTTTTTTAGCAGGATTATATGCTTTCGTGGTATAGCGTTGTTTTGATACGTTTAACAGATCCATCGAATATCTCCAGATATAGTTTGCTGTAGTTTAGCGGATAAATGGACAAATGGTCTAAGGAGAAAATTTTCCAAAGATAGATCTTAGTCGTATATGCTGGACTCAATGGCTAAAAATTAACAGATTTAAGCTGTATGAAGTGCGAATTAGAGTTATATAAAATCATAAGATAGATAAATGCTATTGGTAGTTTTTGCCAAAAGGCGTTTAATCAATTGTAGTTAATCATAGTTTAAGCATGAGACAGCAGCGATGGATTACACCAATCATTTCAAGAAAAAATTAAAAACCGAACAGCAGATTGGTTTGTGGGTCGGTTTAGCCGATGCTTATGGGACTGAAATAGCTGCAAATGCAGGTTATGACTGGTTGCTAATTGATGGCGAGCATGCACCAAGTGACTTACGGACGACATTGTCGCAATTGCAAAGTATTGCAGCATATCCTTCGCAAGCCGTAGTTCGACCTCCAATTGGTAGTGTGCAATTGATCAAACAATTGTTGGATATCGGTGCGCAAACCTTGCTGATTCCTATGGTTGAAACTGTTGAACAAGCTCAACTTATGGTTAAAGCCGTACGTTATCCACCTGAAGGTATTCGTGGAGTAGGTGCAGCATTAGCACGTGCAACACGTTGGAACAGTATTCCAGACTACTATGCAACTGCACATGAAAATATCTGTTTACTGATTCAGATTGAGTCGGTTGAGGGGATTAAAAACTTAGAAGAAATACTGAAAATTGAAGGCATCGATGGAGTATTTATTGGTGCCGTGGATTTGTCGGCGACTATGGGTTATCAGGGGAATCCGAACCATCCTGAAGTACAAAAAACCGTGATTGATGCGATTCAGCGTATACGTAAGGCGGGTAAAGCCGCGGGTATTTTGTCAACACAACATGAAGTGACTCAGAAGTATATTGAGTTAGGCACAGAATTTGTTGCTGTGGGTGTCGATACCAGTGTGCTCATGAATTCGTTACGTGAGCTTTTATCGAAGTACAAAACTGATACCCCAGTGACGAAATCAGAAGGTGGTTACTAAGCGGTACAACCCTCGTTATATTATTGAATATCTAGGTAGTTAATTTACTCGTTGGTTAAAAAAATTAATTCAAAAATTTTAGCAAAAGTAGTGACATAGAGTATGTATAAGTTCTACTTTTGCTAATCAAAGCGCAATATTGTATACTTCTGCTTAACTCGAAGCGGGTAATGTTCCTGCTTATCTTTTTTATTTAGCTGATTGTGATTTATCTGTATTCAAGCTTCTGACTTGAATCATATCTTTGTAACTACAGAATTATTATTCCAAACCCGATTGATTAATCTCTTTGTTCTGTCACAAAAAGCTCACATGTTGAGTAAATCTTTTGAATATTTTAAATACTTGGCAAACTGCCAAAGCCGTAAATGGCGACGAAATTAATGTGAAATTGGTGCCTTTAAAACGTCAACAAAATACCAATGCTGGTTTAATTTGGGTTGATGTTGGGCAAATAATTGAATTAGAGACAGGCGAAACATTTAACCTGAATCTAGATGGCAAAAGCTTCTATACTGGCCCAAATCAGCTATATCGCTTAGCCTAAAAGCAAAAAACAGCAGATCATCTGCTGTTTTTTTTTGCTTAATTAAAAGTCCACGTTTGCATTGTCTGGATACGTACATTAATCAGATATGATGGTGAGTTTTTCTAAAGGCTAACGATTAGAAAGCTATGGACTAGTAAGACCAAATTTTTAATTTTAAATCGCTCACAGATTGGCTTTCATCAAACTCTAATATTTGAGCTTGTTCTGCACGCCAGTCCCCTAAAACGATACGGTGTTTACCATGCACATCATGTATTTGGGGGCGGTGGGTATGTCCATGAATCAGTAGATCGGCTTGCTCTAAAGCTTTTTCTACAGCTTCGGCATTTACATCCATAATGTCATAGGATTTAACTTGCTTGGTTTCTGTACTTTTTTTGCGGAAGCCATTGGCGATTTTTTGTCGAATGCTAAGCGGTAAGCTCTTTAAGAAACCTAAAAGGAAAGGATTACGAATCACTTTACGAAACTTTTGGTAAGACACATCATCAGTGCAAAGTAAATCGCCATGTTCAAGGCGAATTTTATAGTTGCCAATGTGGAGACAATCCACGTCTTGTAATAATTGACCGTGAAATATATCTAAAAACTTTTGACCCAATGCAAAGTCACGATTACCTACTTGGAAATAAATTTGATTTCCCAAAGCAGTAAAATCTTTTAGCGCTGCAATGATTTCATCTAACCATGGGGCAGTAAAGTCATCACCAATCCAAGCATTAAACCAATCACCTAAAATATACAGCTGGGTATTTTGAGTTTTGTATTGTTCTAACAAAGCTAAAAACCCCCGAACGAGTCGAGGGTGTTCAGGTGACAAATGTAAATCAGCGATAAACAAATAGGTCACGAATCTTTTCCTTATTCTAAAAATCCCTCCCAGCCTCCCTTTGGAAAAGGGAGGAGTTCCGACATTTATTTCATATTGAAACTCCCTCCTTTATTAAAGGAGGGTTGTGGAGAATTTAAAAATTATTCAGAAATGATTTTAGCTGATTCAATTACAACGTTCTCTAGAGGAACGTCTGCGTGGTAGCCACGGTTACCAGTGCGAACGCTTTTGATTGCGTCAACAACGTCAAGACCTTCAACTACTTTACCAAATACTGCATAGCCCCAACCTTGCGCTGTTTTACCAGTATGGTTAAGGAAGGAGTTGTTTTTAACGTTAATGAAGAATTGAGCTGAAGCAGAATGAGGTGCTTGAGTACGTGCCATAGCGATCGTACCAACATCATTGCTTAAACCGTTGTCAGCTTCGTTTTCAATAGAATCACGAGTTGTTTTTTCTTTGAAGTTTTCATCCATGCCGCCGCCTTGGATCATGAAACCATCAATAACACGGTGGAAAATCACGCCGTCATAGAAACCATCGCGAACATACTGTAAGAAGTTTTCAGCAGTTTTAGGTGCTTTTTCAGTGTTAAGCTCAAGAACAATACGACCTTTATTGGTGTTTAATTCGACTTGAGGAAAACTCATTGTGTAATCTCCTGTACATGGACATGAAAGCCATGGGTTTTTTGGTTGTGAGAAGCATAAGCAAACTGTAAACTACAAGGCAAGTAAAAACGTTACTTTCTTTGTTAAAAATAAAGAAAAGCGTTTTAATTATCCTAATTTTATCTTTATAGAAGTGATTTTATTACCATGAAGCCAAACGATGTTGTTTCATCCCTGCCTAACAATCCGACAACCAAGAACAATGCCCCTGTCGAAGCTGCGCAGCAGGAACAACAGCCAGGCTTAGATTTTGTACGTCAAGTCATTACAGATGATTTATCTGCAGGTCGTACCGAACAAGTTGTAACACGTTTTCCACCAGAGCCAAATGGCTACCTACATATTGGTCATGTAAAAGCTATTTGCCTAAACTTTGGTATTGCTCAAGAATTCGCAGGTCTATGTAACCTCCGTTTTGACGATACAAACCCGGATGCCGAAGAGCAAGAGTATGTAGACGGTATTGCCAATGACGTGAAATGGCTAGGTTTTGAGTGGAATGGCGAGCCACGTTATGCATCGAGCTATTTTGATCAGCTTTACGCTTGGGCAGTTCAATTGATTGAACAAGGTGATGCTTATGTGGATTTGCAAAGCCCTGAAGAAATCAAACTGAACCGTGGTAATTTTGTTGAGCCGGGTAAAAACTCGCCGCAACGTGATGCTAGCGTAGAAGAAAACTTAGCGCGTTTTGAACAAATGCGTAATGGTGAGTTGGGAGAAGGTCAGGCAGTACTACGTGCCAAAATTGATATGACTTCACCTAACATCCATATGCGTGATCCTATTTTGTATCGTATTTTGCATTCTGAACATCACCAAACTGGTGATAAATGGAAAATGTACCCAATGTACGACTATGCGCATCCATTATCAGATGCCATTGAAGGGGTTACGCATTCACTGTGTACACTAGAGTTTGTTGATCACCGTCCATTCTATGACTGGGTTGTCGAGAAAGTTAAATCACCATCTGTACCACATCAGTATGAATCAAGCCGCCTAAATGTAGATTACACCATTACCTCTAAACGTAAATTACGTAAATTGGTTGAAGGTGGTTTTGTGAATGGTTGGGATGACCCACGTATGCCTACCGTTGTGGGTATGCGCCGTCGTGGCTTTACCCCAGAAGGTCTGCGTGACTTCTGTAAACGTGTAGGTGTAACTAAAGTCGATGGCAGTATCGTAGATGTTGCAATGCTTGAATACTGCATCCGTCAGTCTTTAGAAAATACTGCTTCGCGTGGTATGGCAGTGTTGAATCCACTCAAAGTGACTTTAACTAACTTGCCTGAAGCAATGGATTTGGTGCATGCACGTCATCCAAATGTAGACATGGGTGACCGTATCATTCCGTTGACTCAAGACATTTACATTGATCGTAAAGACTTTGAAGAAGTTGCGCCTAAAGGCTTTAAACGTCTTATTCCGGGCGGTGAAGTGCGTTTACGTCATGCGTATGTGATTAAGTGTGATGAAGTGATTAAAGACGAGAACGGTGAAGTGGTTGAATTGAAATGTTCAATCGACCCTGAAACTTTAGGTAAAAACCCTGAAGGCCGTAAAGTGAAAGGTGTTGTACATTGGGTTTCTGCAAGCAAGGGTATTGCTGCGGAAGTTCGTATCTACGACCGTTTATTCACTGAATCAGACCCTGAAGTGGGTGATGACTTCCTTGCAAACTTAAATCCAGAATCACTTAAAGTGGTTCAAGCGGTCATTGAGCCTGCATTGGCAGAAGCAAAACCTGAAGATCGTTTCCAATTTGAACGTGAAGGTTACTTTGTTGCAGATCAGTTTGATCATACAGCTGAAAAACCAGTGTTTAACCGCATCTTAGATTTGAAAGACAGTTTTAAACCGGGTAAATAAAATCTTAGTTTTTAAAGGGATTCATCTTTGAATCCCCAATAGGTTAAGATCAAGTAGGTTAAGATTAAGCTCAACTTCGGTTGGGCTTTTTTCATGCTTGAGATGGTTCATTTAGGCAGTACAGAGGGGAAATAAGTGATCATTCGAAATAAAAATAATAGCTTTAAACTTTTATTTGCATGGCATGGCACGATACTCCCAAAAGTCATGCCTGCGTTGGCTGTCGTCGTGAGTTTGTCGGCGATTTTGGTGTATCTAAGCGCTGCACACTACCTGAATACGCCTGAAGTTCCAGCCATCGGATTTACCATCTTTGGGGTGATTCTGTCGATTTTTTTGAGCTTTCGAAATACTGCCTGTTATGACCGTTGGTGGGAAGGGCGCAAGCTTTGGGGCTCATTGATTGCCAATACACGCCACATGATTCGTGATAGCCATGTACTTGAAGATGAGCAAAGAACCGTGTTGATGTACCGCATCATGCTGTTTTGCAATTTGTTACGTGATCGCTTACGCTATGAATCACAAGATATTGCACATTTTAAAGACGGCGTAGCTTTGACGGATCAGCAATGGCAGCAATGCCGAGACAATATCAATGCACCACAGTATTTACTTGAAATTATTCAAAAAGATTTAGTCAAAACCTATAAACAAGGTCAGATTACAGACATTATTTACAGCACGCTTACACGTCATACCGTAGCGATGGGTGATATCCATGCAGGCTGTGACCGTATCATGACCACGCCATTACCATTTTCCTATTCGGTGCTTTTACATCGTGCAGTGTATTCATTTTGTCTGATTTTGCCATTTAGCCTAGAGGCCAGTTTAGGGATATGGACACCTGTCATTGTGGCTTTGATTGCATATTTATTTTTAGGTTTGGATGCGTTAAGTGCAGAACTGGAAGAGCCTTTTGGCTTGCAGGAAAATGATTTACCGTTGGACTCAATTGTACGAAACATTGAGCGTGAAATGTATAGCAGCTTAGAAGTTGAACTTCCGCCGCTGATTAAGACTTTTAACAGTAATTTAAGATAAATTCTTGGCCTAATTTTCAGATAAATTCGGCGATACGTACCAAGCATATTGATGCTGAAAATAATCGTCCAAGTGTCGCATAAAAGCCTGTACTTTAGGCGGAACAAAATGTCGATGCGGAATTACCACATAGATTGCAGTACTTTGAATAGGGATCTTGGGTAGAACTTGGATGAGCTGGCCAGATTGTAAATCTTCATCCACATGCCAGATAGAGTGGTTCGAAATGCCTAAACCTGCAAGTGCTGCTTGGCGTATGCCTTCGCCTGAGTTGATATGAAATTGCCCTGAAACGGGTATTTTTATGCTGTGTTGATCTTGGAAAAATGTCCAATGCTGCGAAACACCCTTAGGGTATTTCTGCAAAATGCATTGGTGCATGGAGAGCTCTTCTAGGGAGTGAGGTTCGCCATGTTGTTCGATATAGCTAGGCGAGGCACACAAAATACGACGGTTTAAGCTGAGCGGTTTAGCAATCAGTGATGAGTCTTCTAACTGTCCAATACGTATCGCAACATCTAAACCTGCGGAGACCAAATCTAAATTTTGATCGGTCTGTTCAATATCCAAAGTCAATGTTGGATGCAACTTGGCAAAGGCTGCAAATACTGGCCCTAAAATACGATTTCCAAAAACTTCTGAACATGTGATTTTTAATACGCCGCTGAGTTGTTGTGGTTCAGGCTGAAATTGGCTCAGGAGAGAATTAAATTGTTCGAATAAGGGAAAACCTTGCTGCAATAAAACAGCACCTTCCTGTGTTAAATGTAGCTGCCGTGTAGTGCGATGAAATAAGCGCAGCCCTAAACTATGTTCAAGTCTGTGTAGACGGCTACTAGCGACAGAAACAGAGAGATTGGCTTCTTTAGCGGCTTGACTGATTGAACCCAGTGCCGCCATTCGTGTAAATAAGTCGAAATCTTCAGTTAGCATTATCAATATAATCAATAAAGTCTTTCTCGATATTCAGGGTTTTTCTGATAAATATCTGTACCTATTCTGTGTATAAATAAAACACAGGAAATCACCATGAACTATCACAATCTAGGGCAATCTGGCCTACAAGTTTCAGAGTTTGGTTTTGGAGCAGGTACATTTGGCGGGCAAGGCCCAATTTTCTCTGCATGGGGGCAAGCGAGCTTAAATGATGCTCAGCGCATGATTGATCTCTGTATTGATCAAGGCGTGAATTATTTCGATACCGCAGATGCTTATTCAAATGGTGCCTCTGAGCAGATGCTCGGTGCATTACTTCAATCAAAACGCCAAGAGGTGATTATTTCCAGCAAAGTGGGTATCCGATTGAATGATGGAATCAATCAAGGTGGATATTCTAGAAGCTATTTAATTCAAGCCGTGGAGGCGAGTTTAAAGCGGTTAGGCACAGATTATATTGATGTGCTGCAGCTGCATCAGTTTGATAGCACGACGCCACTTGAGCAGCTGATGCGCAGTTTAGATGACTTGGTACGTAGTGGAAAAGTTCGCTATATCGGTGCATCGAATTTTTCAGGCTGGCAGCTTATGAAAGCACAGTCGATTGCCCAACAGCATGGCTATGAAAAGCTAAGTGTGCATCAAGTCTATTATTCTTTGATTGGACGTGACTATGAATGGGAGTTGATGCCTGCGCAGCATGATCAACACATTGGTGCAGTAGTTTGGAGTCCGTTGGGCTGGGGGAGATTAACAGGAAAATTTGATCGTGAGCATGCGATTCCAAAGCAAAGTCGGCTGCATGAAACAGCACAATTCGCACCGCCAGTTCGACACGAGAAGTTATATGCGGTGTTAGATGTAATGCAAGAAATAGCCATGGAAACAGGGCACTCTATCCCGCAGATTGCATTGAATTGGCTGAAAACCAGACCGACAGTTTCTAGCATTTTGATAGGCGCACGTAATGAACAGCAACTGTTGGATAACCTTGCGGCGAAAGATTGGTCGTTAAGCGTAGAGCAGTTAGCCCGATTAGACGCAGTCAGTGCAGTGTATCCACCTTATCCATACTATCCCTATTGGAATGGGCAATTTACAGAGAAGAATCCCACGCTAGTGACATCAGCATTTATTACAGAACATACAGCATAATAGGGCAATAACAATTCAGTGGTAGGCAATGATCAGTTCTCTGTGCTATCACTGAATAAAATTAAAATACTGTAGGAATGCTGATGAGTGTCGTGATTGAAACCCAGATGTTAATTCGTAAGTCCATCAATATCGTATTTAATGCTTTTGTTGATCCTTTAATAACACAGCATTTTTGGTTTAGTGCATCGAGTGGCTATCTAGAAGAAGGTAAAACCGTGCAATGGACTTGGCAGAAATATAATGCAGTCGCCGATGTAGACGTGCTGAGTATTAAGGAAAACAAATTAATTCAAATACAGTGGGGAGAACCAAAAACTCAAGTCGATTTTATTTTTGAGCAGATTAGCCCGATGGAAACCTACGTTCGTATCAAAAATTCAAAGATTCCTCTGCAAGGTCAGGCATTAATTGATTTTATTATCGATAGTACAGGTGGTTTTACAACGGTTTTGGATGCAGCCAAAATTTATTTAGAACATGGCCTGCAAAGCAATTTGGTTGAAGATAAATTTCCACCTTTTAGCAATGCGAACTTTTAGCAATGTGAAGAGTGACCAAAATTAAGCATGACATCTGATACGCCGTAAGGAAAAGCTTGTGTATTAGCGCAGTATTTCTAAGCAATGTGCTGATGTATTGAAATTTGATAAAGCCACGGTTCAATGCTGCTGCAGTGAATTAACGATTTTTATGTTCTTCACGCTTTAAATAGGTATAAACCGGCATCTGCATTTTGGCTTTTTCGCGCAGTTTCTTTTTGATATAGAACACCAGTGCAAAGCAAGTAGTGGTCACGGTCAGCATCATACTGCTCATAAAACTCATCAGAGAACTGACATAGCCAATCGTGGTGAGTCGGTTCATCATACGGAACACTTGAGGACTACTTTCAACGCCGGTAATAGCCCATGTGCATAAGTGTTCACAGTTATTAATAATCAGATGATAGTTGTTTTCATGCATGCGAGAGCGCATACGACGCACCACTTTACGACCTTTAAATTTTGGATTGCTATATGACTGAACGATAATTTTTTTGCCGTGGCTGAATTTTTCGATCGAAGTCATTTCAATTGGATGTTTTTTGAAAAGGTGTGCAAAACCAGAGTAGTGAATGACTCTACCGCGGCCGGCATATATGCCATGATGGCTATAACCGAAGTGTTTAACAATAAGATGTGTTCCAAGAGGAAAACCATCTTTCTGCACGTGCATGAATTTACCAGTCCTACTTTAAATCCGAATTATTTTTAAAGATTAGTCTACTTTTAATCTGTGAATTAATCGACTATTTTAGCGATGATTTAGCTAAAATTTGTTCGATTTTTAACGCACGCTATGGATAGGGTCATGCTTGGTGTTCAATCAACCTCAATGTTTAAAAAAATGCGCTTTATGATGCTGCTCGGTCTGATTTTCTCACCGACTATTTCCTATGCCAATATTCAAGCGAAACGTGTCAGTCAGCCCATTGCCGTGGATGTGGTTGAAATTTCGGATCTGAGTCAACTGAAGCTCTATTTATATAATGCAGAGCAGCAGCCATATCGAGACTTACAGCGTTTAAAGCAGGCATTAGCGCGTAAATGTAATACGATGAACTTCGCAATGAATGCAGGGATGTATCATGCAGATTTAGCGCCTGTTGGTCTTTACGTTGAAAATGGGCTGCAGAAAAAAGCCTTGAATCGTGCAACACGAGGCTTTGGCAATTTCTTAATTCAGCCGAATGGTGTTCTAGCATGGAATGACAAGCAAGCGGTGATATTAACTACACAAAAATATGCTTCCACAAATTTTAATGCACGTTATGCGACGCAGTCAGGCCCGATGCTAGTGGTAGATGGAAAAATCAATTCAAACTTTATCCCACAGTCAGATTCATTGAAAATCCGCAATGGTGTGGGGATCAAAAACGGCAAGTTGTATTTTGTGATCAGTCGTGAAGGCGTGTCGTTTTATGCATTTGCACAATATTTTAAGCAGCAATTATCGATTAACAATGCCTTGTATTTAGATGGATCTGTGTCTAGTGCAGATATTCAAGCATTGAATAGACATGATTCAAGTTTGAAAGCTTTAGGGCCAATTGTAGCGTATACAACAGCATTTCAATGCAAACAATAAAAGCCCGAATGGTCGGGCTTCATGTATACAGTCTTTAGATTGATAGCAACTACTGTTTATTTGCCGACTAAACCTAAAAAGGTACTTTGGGTTTGGCACATTTGAATGGCTTGTTCTTTAGATTGTTTTTTAATACTTTCTTCAAACTGTTTTTTCTGTTCTTTGATTTGCTCTTCGTTTAAGCCCATTTGTTTCGATAAGGCTTCGAGTTTGTCCCAAGATTCTTCGCATTCTTTGGGAATTTGGCTACAAGCACTTAGACTAAGTATGCAGCAGGCGATTAGGCAAATTGTTAATTTATTCATGTTCATTCCTTTAGTTTTTATATCAATCCAGTTTAGTGGTTATCTGCTTTTTATTTGAGCAATATTAGGTTTTATTGTCGTGTGTTTAAAAATTAGACATCACTGAGTTGCCTTGGAGCATAGCATAAAAGCTGTAAATAGCGATGTGGCCAATCCACAAAACCTGATCTGTAAATAAGCGGCATACTTTTGATTAGACTAAAAAATGAAAAAGGCACTCTGTAAAACAGAATGCCTTGTTTGAACATTGAATGTTCAGACTCTACTGTAGAGGTAGATGCTGGATTTCATTTAATTCCTTACGGCTATAACCACGCGAAGCGAGTACTTTTTTGATACCGAGGATAACATCTTCATCCGTTGCCTTTGTAAGAGCAGCAATAAGCTGTTCATTGGTTTTACAAGAGCAATCATTTTCAACACAGGCAATTTGATTCTTATGCCCGTTTTGCTGTTCTTTAGCGAACAACTTATGCCAAAAACTCATAGAGCCTTCATTTGCGACCTAACATAGGACGAAATATAACCAATCCAATAAATAAAGCAAGACTACTAAAGTGATATTTTAGCCAGTTGAATGATCATTTTTTCGATTGGACTTTTAGAATCTTTGCCTAATTGATATAAAAAGGCATCTATTGCACTGCATGTGGCGAGAAAATAAAGCTTTTTTAGCATATAAAAAAGGAGCTTTTAGAAAGCTCCTTTTATGACAATAACATGACTTGAAATAATTTGTTTAAATCTTCTCAAGAAACACACCAGACTCTACATGGTGTGTATAAGGGAATTGATCAAACAAGGCAAATTTACTGATTTTATGCGTTTGTGAAAGCAGTTTAAGATTGTCATGTAAAGTATCTGGGTTGCATGAAATATAGATAATGCGTTCAAAACGTTGCAACAGTTTTAGTGTTTCATCATCGATACCTGCACGCGGTGGATCGACAAATACCGTATCGAAGTTATAGCTTGAAATTTCAATCTCAGCTTCTTCAAGGCGGCGGAATGTACGTTCAGCATTGTAGGCTTGGGTAAACTCTTCAGCTGAAAGACGAGCCACTTGGATATTATCAATGCCATTTTGCTCAATATTCCACTGTGCTGCATAGACTGAAGACTTGGCTAATTCTGTTGCCAAAACGCGATTAAAGCGTGTAGAAAGTGGCAGCGTGAAATTACCATTACCACAGTAGAGCTCAAGTAAGTCTTTGTCTGAGTGATCCGCAACCTGACACGCCCATTCCAGCATTTTTTGACATACGCCGGCATTGGGCTGCGTGAAGCTACTTTCGATTTGTTTGTACTGATATTTACGGTCAAACACTTGGAGTTCTTCAATCACATAGTCATCAGTCAAAATCACGCGCTGACCACGACTACGACCATAAATCTTGATATTGAGCTTTTCAGACAGCGCTTTGGCAGCAACTTCCCATTCAGCATTGAGCGGGCAGCGGTAAACCAATGAAACCAGCATTTCACCTTTCAGCGTCGCTAAGAAATGAACCTCAAATAAACGGCTCGATAAGATCTCTTGGGCCTTAAGTTCATTTAATAATACGGGCATTAAATCATTAATGCTTTTATCTGCAATCGGGAAATCTTTAATTTCTACAACTTGTTTTTCATTGTCTGCATTGCGTTCAAACATTGCATAGAACATATCATTTTCAGTATGCCAAATTCGGAATTCCGCTCGCATACGAAAGTTTTGTTCAGCAGAAGGAAAAACTTCTAAAGAGGGAGGGTTGTATTCTGAAAATTGAGCCGTAATGCGGGCAACTTTGGCATCAAGTTGTTGCTGATAAGTTGAAGTCATATGCAGTAAAAAATCGCAAACATATTAAAAAAAGTCATGTTAGCAAAATTCACCTTATAAGACTAAATTAATTCCACTTTTGGCTGTATTTATCTGTCGAGAAAATGAGTCTGAATGCGCTAAACAGAATATTTATCTAGGGGTAGTTAAAAAAACGCTCAATCTTTATGGAACATTCATAAAGATTGAGCTAAGTGAGGAACTGATTAGTTGGAGTTCATTCGAATGTTTAATTCATCGTCATTAAGCTGGCATTACCACCGGCTGCCGCTGTATTGACACTGATTGCACGCTCAATCACAAAACGTTCTACAGGGATGTCATATTGGCCTGAAGCTAAATGCGTAATGCCAATAATTGCACCTTCACGAGAAGCGATAACCTGTTGAATTTTCAACAACTCGGCTTTTTCACCATGATGTAAAACTGCATCAAAATTGCCATGATAAATATCCGTGATCACTTTAAATTGGTCCACGAGGATTTTTGGCATGCTATTTAAGTGTTTCAACACAAAAGTATTGTCTGCAAGTACGACGGGCTGACTACCCACCGATAAAATCGCAGCAATTTGATTCAGTTGATCTGCATCATTATTAGCCAATGAAAGCACACCTTTACGTGCCAAAATGGCATATTGGTTGTTTTCACCAGTTGGGCCTTGCAGTTCAAAACTTTGTCCTGCAGCTATGGCCTGCGGTGTTTGAATAGCAATGCCTGAAAAATGCTGCTTCGCCCAAGTGTTAAAAGCTTCATATGCAGGGAAGTGTGCAGCTTGCGTTTCTGCATGAGCTGCATACGGTGAAGCTAGTTTTTTCTCAGAAACTTGATGCATTAAACGGTAAAGATATAAAGGACCGCCCGCTTTTGGACCAGTACCTGATAAGCCCTCGCCGCCAAAAGGTTGTACACCAACCACAGCGCCTACAATATTACGGTTAATGTACAGGTTGCCGACTTCTGCATGACCGATAACTTTTTGAATCGTGTCATCAATACGTGTATGCAAGCCCATGGTTAAACCATAACCTTTGGCATTAATTTGCGTTAATAGGTTTTCAATCTCACCATATTTGTAGGTGATTAAATGCAATACTGGCCCAAAAACTTCGCGTTCTAAATCATTTAAATTTGGCAGTTCAATCAAAGTTGGTGCAACGAAAGTTCCCGTACTTAAGGCATTGCCATCAGCATTAAACATGATTTGATGTACTGGATAGCCTTTGCTACGCATCTTCTCAATATGTTTTTCAATATTTTGTTGTGCTTCAAGGTCGATCACTGGGCCAATGTCAGTTGCTAAAAGTGCAGGATTTCCGACACGAAGTTGCTTCATCGCACCTTGTAACATGGTACGGACTACGTCCACATTATCTTCTTGCACACAGAGAATACGCAGGGCAGAACAGCGTTGACCTACACTGTCATAGGCAGAGTTAACGACATCCAATACCACTTGTTCTGTCAATGCTGATGAGTCAACAATCATGGCATTTTGACCACCAGTTTCAGCAATCAAAACCACACTTTCGCCAAATTGGTTTAAGCGCTGTGCAACGGTTTTTTGCAAGATACGTGCGACTTCCGTTGAGCCTGTAAACATGATGCCTTGGACACGTGAGTCCGCGCTGAGTTTGGCCCCAATGGTTTCGCCACGGCCAGGGAGAAGTTGCAATACATCGAAGGGAACACCTGCTTCCCATAAAATATGTACAGCTTGAGCAGCAATCAGAGGCGTTTGTTCAGCAGGCTTGGCAATCACGGTATTACCTGCAACCAAGGCTGCAGCAATTTGACCTGTGAAAATAGCAAGCGGGAAGTTCCATGGGCTAATGCACAGCACAGTACCTAGGGGTTCAATTTGCGTATTCTCTGCTAGATCAATTATTTGAGCTGCATAATAACGTAGGAAATCTACAGCTTCACGGACTTCAGCAATAGCATTGGCATAAGTTTTACCACTTTCACGTGACAACAACACCATCAGAGATTGCAATTGTGCTTCCATCAAATCCGCCGCACGGTTTAAGCATGCTGCACGCTGATCTTTGTCTAAAGTTTTCCATGAACTTTGGGCATTTACCGCATTATTGAGAGCGATTTCCGCTTGTTCTAAACTGGCTTCGCTGACACTGCCGACCACATCACTACGGTTTGCAGGGTTGGTAATGTTGATACTTGCTGTATGAATTTCTTCTAAATTAGCGCCCATTGCACTGGCATGCCACTGGGTATGTGCATGCTGTACTGCCGTGGTATTGAGCTGAGATAAGTCGCGATCATTGGCTAAATCGAGTCCTTTTGAGTTGCGACGTTCTGTGCCATACAAATCTTGCGGAAATGGGATAGAAGGATGCTTAGCGCCAGTGATACCTTCTTTTTCAGCCGTCGCTAATATCGTCTGTCTTGGATTTTCAATTAAATCTTCAATTTTTAAATTTTTATCTGCAATACGGTTGACGAAAGAGGTATTCGCACCATTTTCCAGTAAACGTCGAACTAAATAGGCCAATAAGGTTTCATGGTTACCCACTGGTGCATAAATACGACAAGGCACACCCAGTTTGTTGTCAGAATTCGAACCCACCACTTGTTCATAGAGGGGTTCACCCATGCCGTGAAGGCACTGAAATTCATACTGGCCTGGATAGTAAAGCTCTGGCTGTGCTAATTGGTAGATCGTAGCAACAGTTTGCGCATTGTGTGTTGCAAACTGAGGATAAATTTGCTCAGGTGCAGCCAAGAGTTTTTTAGCACATGCAATATAAGATAGGTCGGTATGAACTTTGCGCGTAAATACAGGATAGTCACTCATACCCTCAATTTGCGCTTTCTTAATTTCGCTGTCCCAGTATGCACCTTTCACTAAGCGGATCATTAAACGTTTTTGGCTACGCTTAGCGAGGTCAATAATATGGTCGACCACATAGAAACAGCGTTTTTGGTAGGCTTGAATCACAAATCCAATACCTTTCCAGTCCGCTAATTTAGGCTCAAAACACAGGCGCTCAAGTAGTTCCAAAGAAATTTCTAGGCGGTCAGTTTCTTCAGCATCAATGTTTAGACCAATATTGTAATGCTTGGCTAATACAGCAAGTTCTAGCACTTTGCCATAAAGCTCGTTATGCACACGGTCGATCTGTGAACGTTGGTAGCGTGGGTGTAGGGCAGATAATTTGATCGAAATGCCTGCTCCGTTATAAACATCCTTACCTTCAGAAGCTTGACCAATCGCGTGGATCGCATCGGTATAGTCTTGATAATAACGTTCTGCGTCAGGTTCAGTTAATGCTGCTTCACCTAACATGTCATATGAATAGCGGAAGCCTTTGTCTTCTAATATTTCTGCATGTTTAAGTGCTTCATTGATGGTCTCACCTGTAACAAACTGTTCACCCATCATGCGCATAGCCACGTCTACAGCTTTACGGATAATGCCACGTCCACTGCGTGCTAAAATACCGGTGAGTAGGCTAGACAGACTTTTTTGTTGAGGGGTTTCCATTAGTTTGCCCGTCAGCATTAATCCCCAAGCAGCAGCATTTACGAACATGAGGCTACTTTGGCCAACATGATCTTTCCAGTTACCTTGGTTGATTTTATCTTTGATCAGTAAATCACGTGTTGCTTTGTCTGGAATACGGAGTAGCGCTTCAGCTAAACACATGAGCGCAATGCCTTCCTGAGAAGACAATGAAAACTCTTGTAGCAAGCCTTGTACAATGCCTGCTTTACCTGTACCGCTTTTACGTTCACGTAATGAATGGGCTAAGTCAAAAGCCAATTGTTGAATTTGATCGCTGATCGGGGAAGGGATTTCACTGTATGCTAATAAGTTTTCAATGCACTCAGTTTCAGCACGACGCCATGCTGTATTAATCGATTGTTCAAAGCTATTCTTGTCTTTAAATTCAGTGATGTAGTCATCGCTTCCCGTGACTTCAAATACTTTTCCATTCATGTTTCAATTTTCCGTGTCAAAGTTCTATGACGAGCAAATAAATCTTGAGCTTGATCCTTTATTTAATTTATCATCACAGAATATTTAGCGAATAACTCACTATAGTTTTAATAATATTTAGAGAAAAATTCAGATGACTAGCCCATATTTGAGCTTAGACCGTATAGATATTCGAATTTTAGAGCTGCTGCAAGAAGACGGAAAATTGTCCAATATTAAGCTTGCAGAAATGGTGAATTTATCACCCACTGCGGCGTTGGCACGTGTGCAAAAGTTATCGAAAGAAGGCTTTATTTTAGGCTATGAAGCACGTTTAAATCCGGTCTTACTCAACAATGGATTTGTGGTTTTTGTAGAGATTTTACTAGATAAAACCACGCCCAATGTATTGGAAGATTTTTCGGATGCAGTACGTCAAATTCCAGAAATCGTAGAATGTCACATGATCAGCGGTGGTTTTGATTTTGTAGTGAAAATACGCTGTGCAAATATGGAAGAATTTAGAAAAATTTCAGGGCAGGTGCTTTGGCAGCTACCTGGTATCAAGGAAACGCGTAGTTATCCTGTGATGGAAGTGATCAAAGAAAGTATGCAAATTAAGCTGAAACCTGCGGCTCGGTCGAAGTAGCTAATCATCAATAATCGAGTATAAAAAAGGGGCATTTAGCCCACTGCTGTCCCATAGTTTGACTTAAATAAAAAACCTGAGTCCAAAATAGTTAAAATGTAAGTGCTAACAAAGACTTCAACTATAAAGGATTCAGGTTTTGTCACATCAGAATACCGTATTTCATC
>NZ_VOYN01000041.1:0-31930 GCF_013420275.1 Acinetobacter sp. YH01020 | reverse complement strand
TAACGTCTGATAATTTTTGAATATCTTTGAATTTCATCCAAGGATTATCCCTCGAATTAAATAATTTTGCTGATTAATTTAAGATCAAATAAATTGTACGTTTTTTGATTTATGACGGAAGTCTAATATATCAGATGGATAATTATACATTTCCAAAAGATAAAATATATTTGTTAGAAGAGTATGCAAAATCAGATTCTGTAAAGAATGTTATTTGCAAATCTTTATTGGAAACATTTGGTTGGGATTATTCTGTAGAGTCAATTACATATGATATGAATGATACAGTTTTATTTTCTTTTGTTTATAGTAAGAAAAATTGTTAAATAAAAGTGTATTGTTTAATTATTTAGTTAAATTATATTTTTGTCCAGTACTGATCGAATTGTTATAGATTTAACATTACAGCTTTTTAAAATACTTGCTTTAAAAAGCAGTAATGTTAAATATTAAAATCTTTATTCAATGAAGGGAGTCTTGTTATCACGAGGAAAATCAGGGAATAGCGTGTAAATCATATCAGGATTCTTTTGAAGACCCGCACCATCAATGTATTTCCACTCCTTACTTTCAATTGGACGTACGGCAAGCATGAAGGAAAGATCACCTGTCATTTTTCGACCATTCATAGAAATCGTGACTTGTTTAGGTACGGCACAAAACTCATTTCTACCAATGATATAACTTTGTTTTGGAGGATGAGTGTCAACTTGAGAGACATATATTTTATTTTGTTTAAAGGAGTTTGCAGCAAGTTCTAATATGGCATTATATTTATCTTTACCACCTGCATAATTGATAATAGATGAATCTGTTTTTTCGGTGATTAATGCATAATTACCCTTATTTAAGGCTGTGCCGATATCTTTAATTTCTTTGGCAATGATTTTTTCATAATCATCTTTACACTGCGTTGAATTCGCAAAAGCAGTTGTAGAGGTTAAAATTACGCCTGCAAAAAATATTCTAGTAATTAATAAAGTATAAGGTTTAATCAACATTAAAGAGTTACTCTGTATTTGAATTTGTCTGTCAATGAAGCATTTAGACATAAGCTGGAACTGTTAAAACTAAAAGGCTTTGTTGCATAAATATGTAAGCATCTGATTTAAATAAATTTAATTTTGGATCAAAAAATAATCAAAACCTTTAAAATCATATAGTTATGAAATCTTTGTGCAACAAAGCCAAACTAAAAACGAATGCGTATATTATTTATTTTGATCAAGATAATTATTCGACACCTTCACATAATTCTGCGCTGAATAAGGCAAGAACGCTTTTTCTTTATCGGTCAGTGGGCGAACTTTCTTAACGGGACTGCCCACATATAAATAACCACTTTCTAGAACTTTATTGGGTGGGACAAGTGAACCAGCGCCTATCATCACATCATCTTCAACAATTACATCATCCAAAATAATCGTACCTATACCGACTAAAACACGATTACCAATAGTACAGCCATGCAATTTTACATGATGACCAATTGTGACATCTTCACCAATAATCAGTGGAGAACCCTCAGGCTTATCGGCTTTTTTATGACTCACATGCAACATTGAGTGATCTTGCACATTAGAGTTTTTACCAATACGAATATGGTTTACATCACCACGAATCACAGCAAATGGCCAAACAGAGACATTTTCAGCCAATACAACATCGCCAATCACCACTGACATTTCATCGATATAGCAAGAGTCAGCAATACGTGGAACAGTGTCTAAATAAGGGCGAATGTTTTGGCTCATAGGAAAGTCATCTACAGGTTTTTAGGCAGTATAAAATAAAAAAGCACCTAGACCGAAATCTAGATGCTTTCACTTTAGTCTTAATATCGAGTTTTCATCAAACTTAGAATAAGTTGCTAAAGAATTGTTTGATGTGATCAATCATTTTTGCAAAGAAACCAGCTTCTTCAACATTTTGTAGAGCTACAAGTGGTTTTTCAGCAATGACTTTGCCATTAAGCGTTGCAACGTATTTACCGACCACTTGACCTTGTTTTAAAGGAGCAGTTAATTTTGGTTGAACAACCAATTGAGTTTTAATGGCGTTCGCTTCGCCTTTAGGCATCGTCACGTTAAAGTTTTCAGCTAGACCTACTTGAACTTCATTGTCTTTACCGTACCAAACTTTTGCTTTTGCAAGTACTTGTTTAGCAGGTTGAACTTTTACAGTTTCAAAGTTTGCATAACCCCAAGCTAAAATTTCACGTGTTTGAGATGCACGCTCGTTCATGCTTGGCGCACCAAAGATCACTGAAATTAAACGTAAAGGACCACGTTTAGCTGAAGTCGTTAAGCAGTAGCCAGCTTCTTCAGTATGGCCAGTTTTTAAACCATCTACACTTGGGTCAGTATAAAGCAGGGCATTACGGTTGCCTTGCTTAATGCCATTGAACGTAAATTCTTTTTCAGAGTAGATCGGATAGTATTTTGAACTGTCATGAATGATATGTTGCGCTAGAGTCGCCATATCTTTGGCAGTCGAGAAATGACCTTCAGCTGGCATACCTGTCGCATTGATGAATTGAGTATTCACCATGCCAATACGTTTCGCTTCTTGGTTCATCATGTGGGCAAAGGTGCCTTCATTGCCAGCAATATGTTCTGCCATAGCTTTAGAAGCGTCATTACCCGACTGAATGATAATGCCACGTAACATTTCTAATGCAGTTGCAGTACCGTTGAGCGGAACGTACATACATGACTCAGTGCTGCTGCCGCGACACCAAGCCGACTCATTCATACGTACTTTTTCATTTTCAGTTAGTTCACCGCTTAATAACTTTTGCTCAATGATGTAACTGGTCATCATTTTTGTCATTGAAGCAGGAGCTAATTTTTCGTTTTCATTTTTAGAAGCAAGGATTTGCCCTGTCTCATAGTCCATCAGCACATAAGATTTATTATTTAATTCAGGTGGTGCAGAAAGGACAGTTGCCGCGAATGAAAAACTAGGTGCAAGTAGTAATGCGGCAAGGGCGGTTTTTCGGGTCATTCTGGGTGGTTCCAATAACTTAGGTATAAGCACAAAGAGCCTAGCATTTTAGGACAAAGCTAGGCGGACTGCTATGGGGTGCAAGCGCTTATTTTAAAAGTATTGTAACCAATTGGTATTATTTGCTGTAAGCAGTCAATTCTTTGCAAATCGCACCATTTTTCTTATCGCCAGCTTTCTTTGCATCAGACTGCGCTTCTTTTAAAGCGTCTTTAAAACTTTTTTGTTTGCTGAGTTGCTGTAAAGCATTTACTGGGTTCTTTTCATTCGGCATATATTCTTTAGCTAATTTTGCATAACCCGCTTCAAACTTTGGTTGATCTTTGTCATTCACCAATTTTGGGCAGACTTCAGATAGTACATAGATAGCTGCAAGTTCTTGAGTGGTCACTTGAGGTGTAGGGGTAACTTCAATTTTTTCATCTGCGGCATGTGCAGACATGGTAGTGAAAGCAAAAGCAGAAAGGCTAAGGGCACAAAGAGATTTTACAAAAGAGTTTTTCATTTAAATAACCTGTTAAATAACCTAAAAGATATCAAATAGCTAAAATTTATTAGCCAAGCTTAATCATATTTTGGGTAGAGATCAGTAGAAAATTGTATTGAAGCTGTTTAGAAATCAATACATTGTGAAAGAAAAAAGGATGAGGCTATAAAGCGTCATCCTTTTTTGGCAGGTTTGATGCAATTAGGACTAACCTATTGAGAGGGCGTCCAAATCTGAATGATCAATTAACCTTCATAATTTAAAACGTCATCACAAACTGATTTTTGTTCAGCTTTATCAGTTTCTTTAGCAGCTTGACGTGCTTCTTCAAGAACTGATTTATATTCGCTGTCAGACTGTAGTTTTTCTAAAGTCATTGATTTATCAGAATAATCAGCAAGATATGTTTTAGTGAGTGCTTGAATGTTGGCATCAAATTTTGCATTTTGACCAATAATCGCAGGGCATACTTCTAACATGACTTGTGCAGATGCAATGTCTTCTTTTACGATGGTATTGGCTTCTTCTTGAGTGAAGTCATTGTCTGCGACCACAGTTTGAGTCATGCAAGCTGCTAGAGCAAAGCCCAATAAACCACGAAGTGCTACGGTTTTATTCATTTTGTACACACACATTTATGCTGGATGTTGAAATGTAAATATATATAATTATTCATATATTTCAATAAAATGTTCTTGCGAGTCATTTTTAATTTTTTAGTAATGGAAATTTAGTTGTGAATATATTAATTGCCAATGATGATGGCGTTTTTGCTCCCGGTATCCAAGCTTTAGCACATGCATTGCGTCCTCTCGGTCGTGTGGTGATTGTTGCACCTGAAAGTGAACGCAGTGGTTTTTCAAGTGCACTGACTTTAGATCGACCATTACGACCTGTCGAAATTGCACCAAATATGTGGGCGGTAAATGGCACACCTGCGGACTGTGTGTATTTATCAATGAATGGTCTGTTCGATTTTGAATTTGATTTGGTGGTGAGTGGGATCAATAGCGGCGCAAATCTGGGTGATGATGTGCTGTATTCAGGGACGGTCGGTGCCGCATTTGAAGGTCGTTTAATGAAACAACCTGCGCTAGCCGTGTCTTTGGCTGGACCGAATGTGCGTAGTTATAACAACCCTGAAGATTATGCCGTAGCTGCACAATGGGTGCATGATTTTATTGCCAATGGACTACCCGCGCTACCTGCACGACATATTTTTAATATTAATATTCCAGATGTTGCTGAACTTCAAGGCACCAAAGTGACCTATCAAGGAAGACGTTTACAGTCCAAACCGATTACCAGTCATGTAGACCCGCGTGGTCGTCAAGTCTATTGGATTGGCTTGGCAGGTGAGGCTGTGGCAGAGCCTAAAAAAGGCTTAACCGATATCGAGTCAGATTTCTTTGCAGTTGCAAATGGTTATGTCAGTGTAACGCCTATACAAATGGATGCTACAAACTATGAGATTTTGAATAACTTGCACTCAGAGTTATCTAAATCTTAAGTATTAATGTTATAACTTTGTGAAAATGGTTATGCCGCAACTTTTTTAGAGTGGATTTTTGCTAATCTTAGCCTATTCATAATGACTATATTTGAATTATTAGTGAGGAAGATGATGTCCCTGGTGTCACAATATCGCGTTATTGCCGCTCCTGCAGCATTATTTAAGACCCTTGTTTTATCTGCTGCGGTTGTTACGACTTTGGTCATGACTGGCTGTGCGTCAAAACCACAAATTAATAATGCGACCCGTTATGCGACTGCTCCGGATTATTATACAGTTCGTTCGGGAGATACTTTAAGTGGCATTGCCGCTCGCTATGGTTTGAGCTATGTCAGCATTGCAGAAATGAACGATATTGCGCAGCCTTATCGCATCTATGTTGGACAATCCATTCGCCTTAAAAATGGCGGCTCACGTCGTACAACGTCTACGCAAGCCATGACTCAAGCGGCACCAATTCAACGCCAAACGATTGCAATGCCAACGCAAACAGCGCCCGTGACTCAAGCTTCAACCACTCCATCGACAGTGACGCGAACTACAGTTCCAACGCCTGTGGTCAGTTCTTCAAGTTTACGTTGGGTGAGTCCAGTATCGCGTCCTACGGTATTACAAGGCTATAACTTAGCATCGAATGTGAAAGGAACACGTTACGCAGGTAATACAGGTGATCCTATTTTTGCAGCAGCTGATGGTCAAGTGGTCTATGCCGCCGATGGTCTTAAAGAGTACGGCAATTTAATTTTGGTGAAGCATATTAATGGCTATATCACTGCATATGCACATAACAGTAAAATGAATGTCAAAAGTGGCGATACTGTGAAAGCAGGGCAGCAAATTGGTGAGATGGGTTCATCGGGTACCAACCGCACGATGCTTGAGTTCCAAGTGCGTTTAGATGGTAAACCAATCAATCCAACTTCAGTTTTACCAAATAATTAAATATATAATGCAAAAGCAAAATATCCCCGTATAATACAATGAGTTGCTTTTATCGAAAGATGAAGCTTCTCATAAGTTTATGAGGGAAATTTATGTTAGATCAACTTCGAGCAATGGGTGTCTTTGCTTGCGTTGTGGAAAAAAATTCGTTTAGCGGTGCTGCTCGTGAGTTAGGTATTACCACGAGTGCCGTGAGTCAGCAAATCCGCTCACTAGAGCAGGATATGGAAGTCATTCTTTTACATCGTTCAACACGTAAGTTAAGTTTGACAGAAGCTGGACAAGCTTTTTTTCATAGTTGCCAAGAGATGCTATCGGCCGCAGAGCGCGGCAAAATTCGTATCAATGAACTTCGTGACGACTTAGTCGGTGAATTACGTATTGCATCAACACCAGAAATTTGTGCGAATCATGTGATTCCTGCATTGTCACATTGGATGTCGGCACATCGTGGTTTATCAGTTCATTTAGAAGCAGATAATCAATATATCGACTTAATTGATGGACGCATTGATATTGCGCTACGCATGAGTTCAAAAATTGATGATCAACAGTTTCATGTGGTGCCATTGGCACATGTTGAACAAGTTCTCGTTGCTGCACCAAGCTATATCAACCAAACCAGTTTAATTACACGACCAGAAGATTTACAAAATCATGATATGGTTCAAATAAATTTGGTTAAAAACTTTCAGCATTTTGCATTTGAAAATGCAGTGACGAAAGAGCAGGTTGCATTGGATGTGCATTCCCGATTTACAACAAATAATGTATTTGCTGCAAAAGCAATCTGCCAACAAGGACATGGCATTGCAAGAATATTATATCTAGATACGCAAAAAGACTTATTAAACGGTTCTCTTGTTGAAGTTTTACCAGAATGGCGCTTACCATCATTCACTCTATATGCTGTGATGTCTAAACGTGATCAACAGCCTACTAAAATTCATCGTTGCCTAGATGCATTAAAATTGTATTTCAGTCAATTACCAGGCGGACGTGTATACCAAGAAGCCTCATAAAAACAAAAAAATTTGAAGAAGATATAAAAAAAGCCGCAATTAGCGGCTTTTTTTACTTTCGGCACATATTACGCTAGAAAGTTTTTCACCATTTTAACAATGCGTTCAATCAAGATATCCGCTTGTTCTTTATTAATGTTTAGCGTAGGCAATAAACGAATCACTGAGCCTGCTGTTACGTTAATAATCAAGTGATGCTCATCACGTGCAATATTCACAAGTTCGCCACATGCTTTTGGTAATTCAATGCCGACCATTAAACCAAAACCACGAACAGTCACATTTTGCTCTGCAAGTTGCTCTGTGAATTGCTCAACAAGGTACGCACCCATATTTGCAGCATTTTCAACAAGGTTTTCTTTTTGAATGGTATCAATCACGGTATAAACCACACGTGAACCTAATGCTGTACCGCTATAAGTTGAACCGTGGTTACCCGCTGTTAAAACGCCTACACCACGACCTTGAGTCATGACTGCGCCGATAGGGAAGCCATTGCCTAGACCTTTTGCTGTAGTTAGCACGTCAGGAATAATATTGGTGTGTTGATATGCAAAGTATTTACCAGTACGGCCGTTACCTGTTTGCACTTCATCAAGCATCATTAACCAGTTGTGTTGGTTACAGATACGACGAATATCTTCTAAATAGCTAAAACCTTGAGGAGCAGTGTTGACGCCACCTTCGCCTTGGATCGGCTCAACCAAAATCGCTACGATGTCTGGGTGATGAATCGCCGCTTCTTCAATGGCTTCAATATCACCGAAAGGCACACGAATGAAACCTTCAACCAGTGGGCCAAAACCTTCCTGAACTTTTTTGTTACCTGTTGCAGATAATGTCGCCATGGTACGACCATGGAATGAATGATCAGCAACAATAATTTTAGGGCTTGCAACACCTTGCATATGACCAAATTTACGTGCAATTTTGATTGCACCTTCATTTGATTCTGCACCACTATTTGAGAAGAAAACTTCTTCCATACCCGCAACTTCAGCTAATTTTTGCGCAGCAGCCGTTTGCCAAGGCACTTCAAATAAGTTACTGGTATGAATGAGGGTCGCTGCCTGTTCAGCAATTGCAGCTGTAATTGCAGGATGTGAGTGACCTAAACCACAAACAGCTATCCCTGTCAGTGCGTCTAAGTATTCTGTGCCATCTGCGGTATACAGGTGAGCACCTTGACCTCGGACAAAGCTGATCGGTTGGCGGCCAAATACTGGCATCAAGTGCGATGGTTGATCAGTTTGTACTGGGGCAAGGGTAATGTTATTCATGACTAACTCTAATTTGTCAGGTGATTGAAATAATATAGAGGAGACGCCATATATATATGAGCATCAAGAGGTCTATATAAGCAAAATATGACTCACTTGAAAAGCTGAAATGTAAATAAAACGTGAAATATTGCTTTAGTCATATTGTTTTACTCAGTTTTGGGTATAATGCGAAGCAGATTTATTGAGGATATATCAATGACTGAACAAGCACGCGATACAGAAGCGTTAATTCGTGACCAAATTGCTAAACACGCAGTTCTACTTTACATGAAAGGCACTCCACAGTTTCCACAGTGTGGTTTCTCTGCGCGTGCAGTAGAAGCGCTCAGTCAAATTGGTCGTCCATTTGCTTATGTAAATATTCTTGAAAATCAAGATATTCGCGCAACTCTTCCACAAATTGCAAACTGGCCGACTTTCCCACAATTATGGATCAATGGTGAATTGATCGGTGGTAGTGACATTATGCTTGATATGTTCCAAAAAGGTGAATTACAACCTTTAGTTGAACAATATAGCCCAGCTCCGGAAGCTTAATTGGATATGTATTTGATGATTTTAATCATTGGATACAGATAAAAAATAGCGCCTTTAAGGCGCTTTTTTTATGACTTAATTATCTAAAAAGTTTGGGGTTATGCGTTTTTCCACCATTTCAAAGGCATTTAAAGTGCAATGAATGGTGGAAAAATCAACAAATGAGTAATCTAATCGAAGATTTATGACGGATTGTCTTCAGTCGGACTTTCTTCAACAAGTTGCTCGTTTTCAGCAGTCCCATTTTTAGCAGTATTGGCTTGAGCTTCAGACTTCTTTGCCTTTTTATCTTTGTCCTTTTTAGACTTCTTCTTTTTTTTCTTTTTCTTTGGCTCTTCTTCCTCAAACTCAGCACCATCTTCAATCGCTTGCCAGTATTCAAGTTGCTCCATGACAGCAGCGTAGATTGAGCCTTTGCTATAACGACCTTTTTTATCAAGAGTGCCTACTGGACGCGCCATCAAAATTTCTAATGCTTGATCAATGGTATCTATGGCGTGAATATGGAATTGACCTCGTTGCACAGCTTCAATCACATCTTTGCGTAACATCAAGTGCTGCATATTTTGGCGTGGAATAATCACACCTTGCTTGCCTGTTAGCCCTTGTAATTTACATGCATCATAGAAGCCTTCAATCTTGGCATTTACACCACCAATCGGTTGAACTTGACCCAATTGGTTCATTGAACCGGTAATCGCCCAAGATTGATCGATCGGTAATTGGCTAATAGCGGAAATCAGTGCTGAGAGCTCTGCAACAGTTGCGCTGTCGCCATCCACTTGACCATAGCTTTGCTCAAAGGCGAGGGCAGCAGAGAAATGTAAAATTTGTTCACGACCAAAGTGTGCCTTTAAGAAACTCGACATCAATAGGACGCCTTTGGCATGCAGAGAACCACCGAGTTCTACGCTACGTTCGATATCTAAAATATCGCCACCGCCTTGATAAACCGAAGCTGTTAAACGTGACGGTAAACCAAATTCAACATCTGCATATTGAATCACAGAGAGGGCGTTGATCTGCCCGAATCGATGACCTTTGGTTTCAATTAATTGTGTGCCGCGACTGAGATCTTGCCAATACAATTCACGTAAGTAGCCTAGACGGTATTTACGATGATCAAGAGCGGTGTTGATATGTGTTTCTGTCACCATTTTATCGCCAGCGAGGGCTGCATGATGATGTGCTTCACGAATCAAATCACCTAAGGTGAGGGCATGTAATGACAAAGAGCTTTGATCTTCAGCTTGACGACTTGAATCAGTTAACAGTGCAGCAAGTGCCGTACGGTCAAACGGCAGAAGTTTGTCAGTTTGCACATAGTCAGCAATCAGCTGCATATATGCCTGCTCATTAATGTCATTACGTTGTAATGTATCGGTGAAATCGGCACGAATTTTAAAGACACTGCCCAGCTCAGGTTCGAGTTCTAAAATATCGTAATAAATATCAGGTTCAGCAAGCAGGATCACTTTGATATTTAAATCAATAGCTTCTGGTTCAATCGAAATACTACCAGTTAGTGTAAGCATATGCTCAAGTGAAGACAGCTTTAAATGTCCTGATTTTAATGCACGTTTTAGACCTTGCCATGCATAAGGCTGCTCTAAAAGTTGTTCAGCTTCCAAAATAAGGAAACCACCATTAGCCTTATGCAACGCACCGGGGCGGATTAAGGTAAAGTCTGTAGTAATGGTGCCATTTTGGGTCAGTTGTTCGACATGACCTAGCAAATTGTAATGGGTTGGGAAATCTTCAAAAATAACGGGCGCACCAGCATTAGGTTTATGTGTGGCAATGATGTTTGCTTGGTAGCGAGATGGCACGCGGTTAAATTGGCCGGGTGTAAAGTCATCTTCTTCTTGCTCAAGTACAAACTCAACATTTTGAATAATGTCATCTGCATATTGCTTCAGATAATCTTCTAAGCCTTCAACCATGCTGAATTTATTTTGAATCACATCAATACGCGGCATGACGACTTGTTTAGCAATTTCACGGTTCAAAACTTGAACTTTATCGCGAGCATCATCTTCAAGATCACCAAGATGCAGACCAAGACGTTCGAGTTTTTTATCCATATAACGGACGTTTGACGCAATTTCAGCTCGTTGTTTACTGCTTAATGCATTGATATCTTCTTTCGACATTTCTTGGTATTTGTTATCAACCAAATGAACAGGAACGAAGCAATGATCATCATCCTGAGAAATCAGTTTAAGATCAAGTTCTTCACCTTCACGGGTTAATTCAACTAAGGCAAGATGTTGTTCATCACCAGCATGTTGGCGAATCATTTCAATGCGATTGTGATAGGTTTCTGCGGTAAAGCGACGTTCAAGTTGTTTTAATGTGGTTTGCCAACTTTGATGTAATAACGCTTGGAACTTTGTCGCTTGACCAGAAGGAAGTTTCAGCGCAATCGGTTCGCGCGGAAACTTAAAATTATTGACATACACCCAGTCTGAAGGCGTGGGCATATTTTTAGCGTGCTGTTGCAATAAGCGCTTAATCATGGTGCGCTTACCTAAGCCTGCCGTACCTACAGCAAAAATGTTATAGCCTGAGTAGGGTAAGGCAATGCCAGCCTCGACCGAAGCTCGGGCACGATCTTGTCCTAAAAAGTCATTGAGTGGTTTGATCCGCTTGGTAGACGTTGGTATTTTTTTGAGTTCAGGTGTATGCGTCAGCTGAAGTGGCTGCAACTGAGTTTTAGTTAAAGTATTCTGTATTTCGGGTTGATCAAAAGCGCTCTTTAGTGTCGTTACTGTTTCTGCTAAGTTTTTTGTGTTGGTTTCATTAATGGTGGTTGATAAAGAAGAGTGAATTTGTTCAAGTCGCTGGGTCACTGTTGAATCCAAA
Source organism: Acinetobacter sp. YH01020 (assembly GCF_013420275.1). Lineage (NCBI taxonomy): Bacteria > Pseudomonadati > Pseudomonadota > Gammaproteobacteria > Moraxellales > Moraxellaceae > Acinetobacter > Acinetobacter sp. YH01020. Next base: position 20,275 of record NZ_VOYN01000041.1, on the reverse strand, counting down.
AAACTAAAGAATAGAGATATGTAATTAAGGTATACAGGTTTAATGCCAAAGATCAAGCAACAGCATGCGAAATATCGATAAAATAAAACAATGATTTCATAAATGTTGTTGAAACCGTTGTCATTAAGCGCTTGAATAGCAATATTCGATTTTGACAAAAATAACTGAGTCATGACAACACAAGCTTCAGGATGGAAATCTGCTTTTACTGCATTTTTAGACCGACGTGCGCTGATTATGCTTTTTCTTGGCTTTTCGGCCGGTATCCCAATTTTGCTGATCTTTTCCAGTTTATCGCTTTGGTTGGGTGAAGCAGGAATTGATAAAAGTGCAGTGACTTTTTTTAGTTGGGCAGCGCTTGGCTATTCGTTTAAGTTTGTTTGGGCACCCTTAATTGATGAGTTGCCTGTACCATTTTTAACCAAACAACTCGGACGTCGCCGTGCATGGTTGTTGATCGCTCAGGTTCTCATTATCTGTGCAATTTGTATCATGGCATTTTCAGACCCAGCTTTAGGGCAAAGCTATATTTACCAAATGGCTGCTGGAGCCGTATTACTTGGTTTTTCTGCCGCAACGCAAGACATTGTGATTGATGCGTATCGTATTGAGTTGGCAGAAACTGAAATGCAGACCGTTTTAGCTTCGACCTATAATGCAGGTTATCGTATCGGCATGATCGTGGCAGGTGCAGGGGCGTTATTTTTGGCGGCATATTTAGGCACGGCCAAAGGTAACTATATTTATGAAGCTTGGAAATATACTTACCTTGCAATGGCTGCTGTGATGGTTATCGGTATTATCACAACTTTATCGATACGTGAGCCGCAAGTTGACCGTGTACAAAAGCATTATAAACGGACCGACTATTATCGTTTAGTCGCGGTATTCTTTGCTGCGGTGGTTGCCTTTGTCTTGAGTTATATCTATTCAGGTGTAGCGGTTGAAAGCTTGAAAGAGCAGTGGCAAATTTCAGACTCATTCGCCTTGTTCTGTTTAGAGGCTGTACGCTTTATTGGTTCAGCTGTGGTTGCTTTTGGTGTCGGTTCTGTTTTAGTGAAATCGGGTGCTGTAAATAAGCAGATGGCATTTGAAACTTGGGTTAATCCAGTTGCAGATTTCTTTAAGCGTTATGGTCTAAAACTGGCTTTAGTGTTGTTGTTACTTATTGGTTTTTACCGTATTTCCGATATTATCGCCGGCGTCATTTCTAATGTGTTTTATCAAGATTTAAACTTCACCAAAGAGCAGATTGCCGAAGCTGTAAAAGTCTATGGTGTGATATTTAGCTTGGTTGGTGGCTTCCTTGGCGGTTTGCTAGCGCAGCGCATGAACATTATGAAATTGATGTTTGTTGGTGCGATTTTAGCAAGTTCAACAAACTTGATTTTTATCGGTTTGGTCAAATCAGGTCAGCCATTGAGTGATGTCACTGTCAATGTAGCAGGGCAGCAATATACAGCGACGCCGGATGATACGGGTGCGTGGGCAGTTCAAATTCCAAAAGCAGTCTTGGCTGCAGATCAAAATATTAAAGTCAGTGCGGATTATCAGTCTAAGAATCAACATCCAATACAGGTGAGTTTACCGTATCTGAATAATGCTTTTTCAAACTCAGCAATGATGTTGCTGCCAGTGACTTCAGATAACACGATTTCAGCTCAAGAGACTGCAAATAGTATCGTGGTGCGTGGACAATACTTGGCTGGTGAGTTAAAAGAAAATCAAAAAATTCAAATTATTTTGGATGCTAAACCATTCGACGCAAAGCTTGATAAAACCGGTGTTTTTAGTGCTGCGATTCCAGGGCAAGCGCTTGAAACAGCAAAGCAAAAAACATTAACGGCTCAACTGCTAGAAAATGATGTAGTGAAAAAAAGTGTCGATTTAACTTATCAAGTGAATACATCGGCCAATATGTTAGGTGTACTTGGTGTTGATATTCAACCGATTAATTTGGCAAGTGCTGAACAGGAAGTGGATGTCAAAGGTAAGGTCATTAAGCCTTATAGTTCGCTTTGGTTATATTTCGCGATTATTGTTGATAACTTGGCATCTGGTCTTGCAGGCGCGGCATTTATTGCATTTTTATCGAGCTTAACCAGTGTTTCTTTCACAGCTGTTCAATATGCCATCTTTAGTTCATTAATGACCTTAACCCCTAAAATTTTAGGCGGTTACTCTGGTACGATTGTGACCAATATCGGCTATCCAAACTTTTTCTTGATGACAACTCTAATTGGTATTCCGATTTTAATTTTAGTGGTTTGGGTCGCCAAACTATTGAGAGAACATGAACAAAAATCCAATTCATAATTTAATTTAACTTGAAAAAGCCTATTCAATCTGAACGGGCTTTTTTAATCTAAGCTTATAAATAGCCTAAGCATATCTGCGGTTTTGGACAAGGATATTTGAAATAAGCAGGTATATGCGTTCTAGACTTAAATTGAACTTTGCATGTTAAATCCCTATAGTATTCAAACATAATGATAGATTTAGGAAACTCGATTATGCGCATGCTGCATACCATGTTACGTGTAGGCAATTTAGAGCGTTCATTGGCGTTCTATACTGAAGTACTCGGTATGACTTTGCTTCGTAAGCGTGATTATGAAGAAGGTCGTTTTACTTTGGCATTTGTGGGCTATGGTGATGAAGAAAATCATACTGTACTTGAGTTAACGCATAACTGGGATACGGAGAGTTATGAATTGGGTAACGCTTATGGCCATATTGCTATTGCAGTAGATGATGCCTACAAGGCTTGTGAAGAAATTAAAGCACGTGGCGGAAACGTGGTACGTGAAGCAGGACCAATGAAAGGTGGTGTGACCGTCATTGCCTTTGTTGAAGATCCCGATGGCTATAAAATTGAGTTGATCCAACAAGACTCAAATGCACGAAATAATTAATCTGCAATTATTCATTTAAAGTCATCTGTATTGCTGAATATTCTTATTTCAATATTATTGAGTTGAGCTCACTATCAACATTTAAAATAATGAATATATCTGAGAAACGCTGGCTTTATTTACATGGCCCAGTAAGATGAAATTTACTCAATGGTAAATTTAGCTTATTGGGCATTTTTTTGCCGATGAGTTTAAAGGAAAATTTGTACAGGATGTTGTTATGCTGAAAATGTTGGCTTTGGATCGTTTTACCATTCTACTTTTTGTAATGGTCATACTTGCGACTTTTTTGCCTGTCAGTGGACAAGCTGCAGAAATCTTTGGCTATATAACCACGGCTGCAATTGCCATTTTATTTTTTCTCCATGGTGCAAAGTTGTCTCGTGAGGCTGTGGTTGAAGGCATTATGCATTGGAAGTTACATGCTTTAGTTTTTGCTTTTACCTTTGCATTATTTCCATTACTGGGTTTAATGGCGAAACCGATACTCGTGCCGATGTTAGGGCAAGAGTTGTATTGGGGCTTTTTGTTTATGTGCTTTTTACCTTCGACAGTACAGTCTTCTATTGCATTTACTTCGGTAGCGCAGGGTAATGTTGCTGGCGCAGTCTGTAGTGCATCATTTTCAAATATTATTGGGATGTTTATTACCCCAGTGATGGTGGCCTATTTTATTCTCGGCCAGTCACAACATAACTACGATCCGACAGCATCTATTATTCAAATTACCCTGTTATTACTCATTCCCTTCATTTTAGGGCAGCTCCTCCGTCCTTGGGTGTTTCCTTATATGAAGAAAATGCCAAAAATCGTGAAGGTATTTGATCAGGGCTCAATTTTGATGGTGGTCTATGGTGCATTCAGTAGTGCAGTGGTGGCAGGGCTATGGCATCAAGTGAGTGGTATGACCTTATTCCTATTGATTGTGGTGTGCTCTGTCTTATTAACGATCATTATGTTATTGGCGCTATATGTACCACGTTGGTTGGGCTTTAGCCGAGCTGATCAAAAGACGATTTTCTTTTGTGGCTCTAAAAAAACCTTGGCGAGTGGTGTGCCCATGGCACAAATTTTATTTATTGGGCAGCCGATGGGGATGATTGTTTTACCGATTATGATCTTTCACCAAATCCAGTTGATGGTCTGTGGTGTGATTGCCAACCTTTGGGCAAAACAAAGCCGTGGGCAAGAGTAAGGATGAGATGTATACGTCCTTTTAAAATACCTTATATAGATGAAAAGAAAAAATCATGAAAATTAAAACAGGGCTCTTCATTTTATTCTTGGGTATGAACACAGTCGTTCATGCTCAAGAGGATTTATCTCTAAATAGTTACCGTGATGTCATTGAAAAAATGCCACTTATCAGCCTGCAGCCCATGTTGGATTTTTGTCGTGATCGACAACCACAGATGAATATGGAATTAGATCAGGCTTATCAAGCTGCAAAGCTTAAATTAATTGCTGCGGTTCAGGCTGTCCGTTTTAATGGTGTAGAGCCATTAAAAGCAAAAGATGTTGATCAGCCAGTCGATGCACAATTTAAACAGCAGCTTCAAAGTATGTTAGAGGGCATGAGCAGATCATTACAGTCAGTAAATGCTACGACGTTTTGTCCTGCATTTATTGAAAAATTAGACCATTTTGATCAAGCCCAATTTCAGCGTACAGTCGAATTACAATATCAGAAATATTTAGAGCAAGCTCAACCTAAAGAGTAGAGCGATTCAGCCTTGAATATCTATTTATTAACAATAAAAAATCAGCTATAATTTGCCCCAACTTGTTGTGCTTAGCTCTGACGGTATCCGTCTCGGTGGGCCAAAAGAATGGTCTGTTATGGTGTTGGTCTGCTTTTTTAAGCCTTCCTTGTAGTGATGCAAGAGTGATCAATTGCGATGACAGCTAAACCTTCTTAAATCTTAGGAGTAATCGACGATGCGCGCCGATATTCACCCAAAATATGAAACTTTAGTTGCTACATGTTCATGCGGTAACGTAATTGAAACTCGTTCAGCTCTTGGTAAAGAAACTATTTACCTAGACGTATGTTCTGCTTGCCACCCATTCTACACTGGTAAACAGAAAAGCGTTGACACTGGCGGTCGTATCGACAAATTCAAACAACGTTTTGCTGGTATGTCACGTTCTATCAAACGTTAATATCCAAAACGAAAAAACGGGCTTTATGCCCGTTTTTTTTGTGCCGATAAAAAGATAAACCTTAAATCGGCAATGTTCAGAACCTTATTGGTCCTGAACATCGATGAGATGATCGAGTTTCTTTTGGAAATAATCACCTTGAATAAAACGAGCTTCTACATTCCAAGCATTGGCAAACAGTGTCATGTCATTTAATTCACGTAGCATGATTTCAACAGTTTTGATTTCATGATAAGTGGTAATTTTTTCTTGCAGCTCTTGGCATGACTTGTCGTTTGCAAGCATTTGGGTCAAGCTTGAATCTAGTGTTAAGCAGTGAACATCCATTTGACGTAATAATGATTCACTAAACATCGAATGACCAAAATTGCGTAAAGCCAGTTCAGCACCATTTTTACGAAGTTCAACAAATGCTTTTTGAGCGGCATCGATATTGAGCTGAATGTCTTCTTCTGCAAATTGTAAAATTAACGGATTTTTCAATTTACTACGAATAATCGTAATCAGTTTCGAAATAAACTCAGGGAAGGTGCGGTCGCTATATAGCACTTCTTTGTTCAGGTTAACGATTAATTTAGCTTCAGGGAACTGAGTGATGAAGTTGTGTAGCTGTTTACACGATTCAACCAAGATCCAACGATCCAACTTAATGGATAGCTCTGAGTCTTCAGCTAACTCACGCAGTTGGGCGATATCTTTCCATTTATTTTCAAAAATAAAGCCGCTGGTTACTTCATAAGTATAAAGATGAGAATCTTCTTTATCATACAGTTGTTGATATTTAAGATAAATTTCACCGCGTTCTAAGCAGTTGCGAAGGGCCTTAATAACAGGAGCTTCATCACTAACGACAATCGGTGCAATTTGCGCTTCTGGTGTACCAAAATCCAAACTTGGAATATCAATTTCTAATGGAATCGTTAAATCGATTTCAGGCGCTTGTTGGTTGGTAGGTAGCGCAGTATTAAAGGCTTTTGCAACAAAGGTTTCAAAATGTGCTTCATCACGAATATCGCTGTCTAAAACACTGTATCCCATGCGTAAATTTAATGGATAAGTTTCATTATTTACACTGAGTAATTGAGGTTTGCTCAAGGTGTTAAGACCAATCAATTTAGACTCAAGTTTGAGCTGATTATCTGCTTGGAATAAGGCAACCATTGCACCATTGTCTAAACTAAATAATGGAGCATGAGTCTGATCTTTCAAGAAGTCTTTAATATTGGTGAAATAGCTCTTATAGGTATTCCAATCTTTTTGAAAAATCGCATCTGAGCAAGAAGCCAACGTAAATAGAACTAATGCATTTACATTGGCAGGTTGTTGGCCGATGGTACGGTTGAGTTGTTGAAAAGCTTTTGGTTTTTGTGGGCTGGATTCAACTGGCGCGGTGCTTACAGCATTGCTGCTTTGACTGCCAATTTCAATTGCGAGCTGTAAAGCATCTTCTTCAGCCGCAGCAATAAATTCGAGTTTTAGTGGGTTTTGCCCAGCCACAGCGATATTTTGCGAATCAAGATCAAAACGTCCTAAGTCGAGCTGTCCTTGACTGATTTTTTTAAAACGTTGTTTAAAGTCATTGAGGTCAGAAGGTTGTAATAGATCGAGCAGGGGCAGACCGATTACATCGTCTTCATTTTTTAGACCAAACAAAGTGAGATATTCAGCATTGGCTTGAATGTGAATGCCTTCTTGAATCACGGCAACCGCTTTACGACTATCTTCAACTAAAGACTGGGTTTGGATTTGAGCTGTTTCGAGCTCTTCCATTAAATGTTGCTGCGATTGTTGTAGGCGACTAAAGGATAAAGCACGGATTAAACCAAAATAGAAACTCTCAGGTTCAGCAATATCGACAATGTCATAAATCCCTTTTTTGACTAAACTTGCATATTGTTCTGCTTGATAGTCTTCGGGTTTAAGTAAAATAATCGGTAAATTCGGTTGGCTCGATAGTTGAACTAAACTTAAAGCTTGTTCATATTTTAAATCATAAGCACGTCCAAAAATGATCAAGTCCCAATTGAGATTCAGCTGTTTTTCGAAATTTTGTAAATCATCAAGTAATATGGCATGAACTTGATGTTCGCTGTCTGTCAATAAATCACGTATCTGGTTAAAACGTATTTGATTATCATCAATAATGAGTAATCGAGTTTCCGTACGTTTTAGTTTTTTGGATAGTAATGGATTTCTCACTTTAATGCTTCCCATAAGTCGTTATTTTTGATCTCATTGCTCTGTTTCGCAATAAAGTCTTTAACGACATTTTCTTGCTCTTCATTCAATAATTCATATTCAAAGCGAATAAAGCTTTGCGTCACCAACTGCGCTTTGGTGAGATAGACTTTGATGTCTTCTTTGCCTAAGCGAAGGTGGATCGTTTGTTTCTCTCGGAAGAGATTTGCCCCAGGTAAAATTAAGGTCGTAGACACTTGATCAAGTTGTGTGGTCTGTACCAATAAAGCAGGTTGATGATTTGTTGTATTGCGGTCGGTACGGATATGGGCTGAACATGGATACAAATCTTGAGCCAGTACTTCGAGACCCAATTCCAAACTTTTTTCAGTCGATTGTTTGATCCAACGAACAACACCGCCACGCCATTGGCTTTGAGCATTTTCTTGGATCAAAATAAATTCGCCGGTTTTTAAATTAGCAGGGGTAGGGCCAGTCCATTTAATGCGATAACCATTCACACTAATATCTAATACGTCAGCGGTATGAATCTGTTTTGCTTCACGATCTAGCGCTTTCGCATTAGTCATTCCTGTTGGCATATTTGAATCATGCGAATTGACAAAAGAGGCTTCATTGTGGAATTGATAATTGCCTTCCAAATCTAAAGTTTCGTGGAAGTTTTTACCTTTAGAGAGATAGAAATGCGCCACCATTAAGCTAAAGCAAATATTAATTTGCGCAGAATATTCATAACGTTCATGACGACGTTCAGTGTTGTTGGTCAAAATATTATGAATATGGAAATATAGCGCTGGAGTTAAAAATAACTTTTCATTTTTAGATAAATAATTGGCATTTCTAGTTTGCGTTTCGGTCAAATGATCGAGCAAGTTTTGCGTTGAAATGTATACATTGGCTTGATAAGACCGATCTTGTTTTGAGTTATAAATCGGTGGATGATCTTTTTTCGTGTCTACAATATAGCGTGAAAGCGTGGTTTCTTTCGGTAGGATTTGAACCAATTTTGCCCAGTCAAAGCTACATAAATACAAACCTTGGATTTCAGCAGGGCGAATCTGATGATTATTGAAAATATCTAATAAGATTAATTGTGCATAAGCTTGAGCAATATTTGCAATTTGATGTTGAGTACCCAGTAACTGATTGACATTACTTTGATAGAAATTGTGTTCAATGGCACATTCAATCAGTTGATGTGCTGCAATCCATTGTCCCGTAGTCGGGGTGGCATACAACATGTGTTGTTGATACAACAACAATGTTAGTTGTTGCAACGCATAGTAAATCGACGCAATTCGAGCAGTTTGTAAGCTTTTTTTATGGCCGAATGAAAAAATCGAAAACTTTTGTTGATTGAGCTGCTGATTACATCGTTTGGCAATATCAATATAGATTTTGGCAAAGTGGCTACGTAATAACATGGCCAATTCAATGATTTGGTCATTACGATCCGTGGTAATGAGGCTCTGATTGGTAAAGTGCTTTTCTAAACTGGTAAGCACACTTTCCAAAGTTGGATGAACAATCTGAACCAAATCAAAACGTAGCATTTCTTGGCACTTGAGCTCAGAAATTTCTAGCAACGCATTAAACAGTGCTTTAGATGAAGTACCTAATTGTAAAATTGAAATGCCATTTAACCACTCTTGTAGTCCTTTGGCATTGGTAGGACAAAAGCTCAGTTTATCCAGCTTTAATTCAGTCGGATGTTGAAACGTATCTGAAGTATGCGTGGTCATCTTTATTATTTAACTCAAAAAGTTGAAGCCCCAAAAAGCGGTGTCTTGTTTTTCTCGCCCGCGATTTCCCGTACAAGTTTAGGAACCAAGTAACCCGGTAGATTCTCTAAAACTTCTTTATAAATTAAATCTATGTTCTGCGCCGGTGTATCAAAATGTGAAGCACCTTTGACTTTATCTAGAACATGTAAGTAATAAGGCATCACGCCTGCATCGAATAAGCGGTAACTTAGTTCGACCAATACATCAGCTGAATCATTGACCCCTTTCAATAAAACGGCTTGGTTAAGCACGGTGATTCCTTGTTTGACAAGCTGTTGAAGCTGGCTGCACGTAAAATCATCAAGCTCAGATGCATGATTTGAGTGTACCACTAGAATAATGCGTAGCCTACTGTTTTTTAAAATAGAAACCAGCTCTTCATCGACACGGTTGGGGATTACGATAGGAACTCGTGAATGAATTCTCAAAAATTTAATTTGTGGCAAAGTCGATAAACGTTCAATCCACACTTGAAGTTTACGATTTGATAGTGTGAGCGGGTCTCCACCACTTAAAATCACTTCATTAATATCGGGTTGTTGTTTGATATATTGTTTAATGTTTGTCCAATCGTCATTTTTAGGCAGGTTTTCTTGGTAGGGAAAATGCCGGCGGAAACAATAACGGCAATGGACCGCGCAGGCACCGGTTAAAGTCAGTAAAAAACGAGACTTGTACTTATGTAATACCCCTGGCTGTTGGTTGGCTTGTTCTTCACCTAATGGGTCGGTAACAAAACCGGCGTGTTCTTCAAGTTCTAAATGATGCGGTAGGACTTGGAGTAAAAGCGGATCGAGCGGATTACCTTTTTGCATTTTTTCGACAAAAGCGCGCGGAACGCGTAGGCGAAACTCATCTGCTGCGAACTGAGCACCCGATAATAACTGATCATGCGAAAGTTCTAATACATCGAGTAATTCTTGAGGATTTGTTATCAAATCACTCAATTGGGTTTGCCAGTTTTGCTCTTGAAATAAATAGTTTATCATGCTGAATGTTTAAAAAATGCAGAAAGGTGAGTGGGGAATATTGCTGAAATTAATGCGTCGAACTTTGAAGTGTAAGCTGAAATAATTCCGATAAAGCTCACAACGGATGAAGCCTACAAAACATTTATTAAGTTTCAGTAAACAGCAATTTTACCTGTTTGTGGGCATTGTATAAACAAAGTTCTTTAATGTCTGAGTGTAAGTTAAGCAGCTTGACCCTTTTAATGGGGATTTTTTCGTTGCGACATGGTGCATTGGTCATTTAGAATACGCAATATCACATTAATGTGCATGTGGCAGCCAATGTTACAGTCAGTACTTGCTAAATGACATGTTACAGCCCATAGCATCTATAGATTAAAGTTAGTAAGTTTGGAGTGAGCCAGTCATGGCCTATTATTCTACGAATGATTTCAAGTCAGGCCTTAAGGTCATGCTTGACGGTAACCCATGTTCAATCATGGAAAACGAATACGTAAAACCAGGTAAAGGCCAAGCTTTTAACCGCGTAAAATTACGTAACCTTAAAACTGGTAAAGTTTTAGAAAAAACTTTCAAATCTGGTGATTCACTAGAAGCTGCTGACATCCAAGAAGTTGAAATGAACTACTTGTATAACGACGGTGAAATGTGGAACTTCATGGATCCAGAATCTTTCGAACAAATCGCTGCTGATAAAGTTGCTATGGGCGACGCGGCTAAATGGTTGAAAGATGACTCAAATGAACTTTGCACAATCATGCTTTGGAACGGTGTTCCTTTAACTGTGAGCGCGCCAAACTTCGTTGTATTAAAAATCGTTGAAACTGATCCAGGTGTACGTGGTGATACTTCAGGCGGTGGCGGTAAGCCGGCTAAGCTTGAAACTGGTGCAGTTGTACGTGTTCCATTATTCGTACAGCAAGAAGAAAGCGTTCGTGTAGACACTCGTACTGGTGACTATTTAGAACGTGCATAATGGTTTAAAAATAGACTATTATCGAAAGGGATGAAGTGATTCATCCCTTTTTTATACCTATTGGTTTAAATTTTTATTCCAAAGTATTAGATGAAAAAACCTATAACAGGAGTAGAGTCTCAAGGGAAGAAACAGCAGTACCTCGAACAAGAAAAATCAAGCTGATTTATTTCAACATTTATGAGGGATTGAGATGGAAACCATTCAACCGAAGTCAGGAATGGCTTCAAAGATTATCTGGCTGTTTGTAGCCATTCTAGGTGCCGTTTCATTCGGCATACTAGCACTCAGTCGAGGCGAGCATGTCAATGCAGTTTGGCTGATCCTTGCAGCAATCTGTGTGTATAGCATTGCATATCGTTTTTATAGTTTATTTATTGCTAATAAAGTCTTTGAACTGAATGAGCGACGTTTAACGCCTGCTCATCGCTTAGCTGACGGTTTGGATTATGTGCCGACCAATAAAAGCGTTCTATTTGGTCACCATTTTGCCGCGATTGCAGGAGCAGGTCCTTTAGTCGGACCGATCCTTGCTGCGCAAATGGGTTATTTGCCGGGAACTATTTGGCTCTTAGTGGGTGTTGTTCTCGCAGGTGCGGTTCAAGACTTTTTAGTCTTATTCATCTCGACGCGTCGTGATGGTCGTTCACTCGGTGAAATGGCAAAACAAGAACTGGGTTCTTTTGCCGGAATCATCGTGATGCTTGGCGCACTAGGTGTGATGATCATCATTCTAGCGGTACTGGCTTTGGTGGTTGTAAAAGCGTTGACCAACAGTCCGTGGGGTGTTTTCAGTATCGCGGCCACTGTACCGATTGCGATTTTCATGGGTATCTACATGCGCTTTATCCGTCCGGGTAAAATTGCAGAAGTGTCGATCATTGGTTTTGTACTGATGATGGCTGGGATTATCTATGGTGGCGACATTGCACAGCATCCATACTGGGGGCCATTCTTTACACTTTCAGGTACTGAACTGACTTGGTGGCTGATCGGTTATGGTTTCGTGGCATCAGTATTACCTGTTTGGTTACTGCTTGCACCACGTGATTACCTATCTACTTTCTTGAAAATTGGTGTTATTGCAGGTTTAGCAATCGGGATCATGTTTGCTTTACCTGAGATGAAAATGCCAGCGGTAACGCATTTTATTGATGGTACAGGTCCTGTATTTGCAGGCTCAATGTTCCCATTCTTGTTTATTACCATTGCCTGTGGTGCAATTTCAGGTTTCCATGCGCTCGTTTCTTCAGGAACGACACCGAAGCTTGTGAATAATGAAAAAGATATTCGCATGATCGGTTATGGCGGCATGTTGATGGAATCTTTTGTTGCGATCATGGCTTTGGTCTGTGCAACGATTCTTGAGCCTGGTGTGTATTTTGCGATTAATGCGCCAGCAGCTGTGATTGGTACAACGGTTGAGTCCGCTGCAGAAGCAGTTCGTACATTAGGCTTCGTGGTAACACCTGAAGCATTGACCTTACTTGCACAAGAAGTGGGTGAAAACTCGATTCTGTCTCGTACAGGGGGGGCGCCAACATTTGCGATTGGTATGGCGCATATCATTACGGAAATTTTTAATAACCGTTCAATGATGGCGTTCTGGTATCACTTTGCGATTTTATTCGAAGCACTCTTTATTTTAACTGCTGTGGATGCAGGTACGCGTGCATGTCGTTTCATGGTGCAAGATACAGTGGGTATCGTGGTTCCTGCGGTTAAAAACTCACATAATTTCTTCGGAAATCTGTTAGGTACAGCGGTAGCTGTTGCAGGTTGGGGCTTCTTCGTTTACCAAGGTGTGGTTGATCCACTCGGCGGTATTAATAGCTTATGGCCGCTATTTGGTATTGGTAACCAAATTCTTGCTGCGATGGCTTTGATCTTGGGTACAGTGATTTTATTCAAGATGAAAAAACAAAAGTATGTTTGGGTGACAATTATCCCAACATTATTCTTGTTTATTACTTCAATGACCGCTGGTTGGCAGAAGATTTTCCACGAAAATCCAAAGATTGGTTTTTTGGCTCAGGCAGATCGTTTTAATGCAGCAATTGCGAAAAATGAATTGTTGGCACCTGCGAAAACCATGGCTGAAATGCATACGGTTGCATTGTCGAATCAAATCAATGCCGGTCTTTGTGCATTCTTTATGATTGTGGCATTTGTGATGTTATTTGCAGCGATTGGTGTGGTGCGTCGTGCTTTGGTAAATCCAAATCCATCGGTGAATGAAGCAGAAGCGATTTACCGTGACCCAGCTGAAATTAATCCGTCGAATTCAGCACATTAATAGGGGAATATGAATGAACCTGAAGTTTGCAAAAAGTGGAAAAACGGTGATTTATAAAATCATTAAAATGACCATTATGTCGCAGAAGGATCTAATTCTGAACCCGAAAAATTGGTCACGTATTGCGACGTTGTGGCAACGTTTACAGCAAAGCTTCCGCCTGATGGTGGGTGTGCCAGATTACCAAAACTATTTGGAACATATGGCAAAACATCATCCTGATTTGGAAGCGATGGATGCAAAAACATTTTATCGTCACTGTGTAGATGCACGTTATCCATCAGCTGGTGGTGACATGAAGAAGTGTCCTTGCTAATGCTTTGACTTGTGCTAAAAATCCAATAAAAAAAGCGTTCTTCGGGACGCTTTTTTTTGCTGAATTGTGATCAGTCGAAGCGAAAACAACGCTTTTGTATACCCAATAAATATCAAGCGTATGTATTTAAAGTATTGAACTGGGTATAGATTGGAGATAAACACTGTATTTTTAAATAAAACCCTGTATGTTAGTCATTCATTTAACTTTTTTATTGGGGAATAAAAGGTGTTTTGGGGATCAGAGAAAAGCCAACAAAATAATACATCAACGCTTTTAAGTGAGCAGAGCCTTGCGCCTTTTTACCCGAAAATAAATACATTCCTCGAACAAATTAACCAAATTATTTTGGATAAAAATCAGCAAACCAAATTGGCTTTAGCTTGTCTATTGGCAGGCGGGCATGTGCTATTTGAAGACTTACCTGGTTTAGGAAAAACGACATTATCTAGCGCCTTGTCACATTTGGCGGGGTTAAAGTTTCAACGGATTCAATTTACCAATGACATGCTGGCCAGCGATGTGATTGGGGTAAATATGTTTAATCAAAAAGAACATCATTTTGAGTTTAAATCTGGGCCGATTTTTACCCAAATTTTATTGGCAGATGAAATCAACCGTTGTAGTCCAAAGACCCAAAGTGCTTTATTGGAAGCGATGGAAGAGGGCTATGTGACGGTCGACGGTGTGCGATATGCTTTGCCTCAACCATTTTGGGTGATTGCGACACAAAACCCTTTATTTCAAAGTGGTACTTATGCCTTACCTGAGTCCCAGTTGGACCGGTTTTTAATGCGTTTGTCTTTAGGTTATCCATCGCGTCAGGCAGAGAAATTATTGCTCCAACAAACTTCACGCCATGATCTGATTGCGGCATTAGCACATATCTTTAATGAAGCAGAAATTTTACAACTACAAGGGTTTGTCGAGCAGATACATCTGAGTGATCGTTTAATGGATTACATTTTGGATCTTGCTGCTGAGACACGTAAGGGGAGACATGGTCTTTCTACTCGTGGTGTTTTAGCCTTAAAGAAAGCTGCGCAAGCCTATGCGCTGATTGAGCAGCGAAATTATGTGAATCCTGACGATGTACAAGCCGTTTTTACAGCTGTGGTATCTCATCGAATTGGGTTGTCAGATCTTGAAGCCTTTAAGCTTTTAGAACAAGTTTCGATCCAATAAAGGAGTTGAACCTTGGCTTCAATGTGGCAGCAATGGATTGAACGTCGATTTAAAATCGATCAGCACAAGCAGCTGACTCAAAAAGATGTCTTGATCTTTATCTATCAGCAAGGCTACTTGTATTTGGTGTTAATTTTCATCACCTTTATTGCAGGTGTGAATTATGCCAATAACTTGATTTTAGGATTTTGCTTTTTAATTAGCGCCGTATTGTGTATTAGTTTCTATATTACTTTTAAACAGCTTCATGCGTTGCAGATTCAAATAAATGTTGTTGATACCCCGCAAGTAGGTGAATTACTTTCGGTCGATATTTACTTTAAGCAAGATGTAGAACAGGCGCGATATTTGTGGATTAAAACTGAAAATCAGCTACATAAATTATTGTTCAATACGCAACAGCACGGCTTTCAATTAAATTTTATAACCAGTCAACGCGGTGTTTTTCAGATTCCCCCTATACAAATTTATAGTGTTTATCCCTTTGGTTTGGTTCGGGCCTGGACGTATTTGTACGTACAGCAACCAGCGTGGGTTGCACCTCAAGCCAGTTTGCATTCCGTTGAAAATAAGCAACAACAGCAAAATTTTGAACCTGATCTTGATGAATTTCGCGAATTACGGAGTTTTCAGACGGGGGATTCACTTCATGCGGTGTCTTGGAAACAAGCAGCACGAGGACAAGGCTTATATGTGAAAGTCTTTGAACAATATGAAGATCTAAAGAAATTGGAGATTCATTATCACTATATGCCAGCTCAAAGTCATGAAGAAAAACTTAGTCTTATGATGGGTTTGGTCGAGCAGGCTGAGCAAAATCACGATCAATATGCACTGTATTTACCTAATGCTGAGTTAGCATCAGGCACTGGAGCACTGCATTTTTCCGAAGCTAAACGGTTATTGGCGCAGGCTTGATTTATGATTGAAAATACCATACGCCGCTCCATACTACTCACTTTAGCTTTGTTGCTCATTGCGCAAATGCTTTATATACCAGTGGTGACATCATTAGTATTTTTAGTCATTTGGCTTTTTTTATTACTCAATACCCGCGCCAGTAAAAAACCATTTTCTAAAATTTTAACCTATGTGCTGACATTGATAGCTTTATTCAGCATTTACATAAGTCATAAAACCTTTATTGGTGTTGATGCAGGGGTTACAGTACTTAGTACATTTTTATTTGCTAAATCTTTAGAAACAAAAACACGTCGTGATGTAATTATTTTATTTAACTTTGCGATGTTTGTGATTGCCAGTAGTTTTTTGTTTAGCCAGTCTTTTGCCATGGCATTGGTTATTTTATTGGCGTTGTTGAGCTGCTTTATTGGATTATATCGTTTACAGACCGTTGGTTTTAGCCAAAACTCAGGCGGTGAAATACAGGCGATTAAACAAGATATTGGGCATGTGGGTAAATTTATTGCCTTAGCTGTTCCATTCTTTATCTTGCTGTTTCTCTTTTTTCCACGCCTGCCGCCGCTATGGCATATTCCTATTCCTGAAAATAAAGCCACAACGGGAATCAGTGACAGCATGTCTCCGGGCGATATTGCTGAGTTATCACAGTCGAGTAGTTTGGCTTTTCGTATAATTGGTGATATTCAAGCCTTGCCAACACGTACAGAGCTGTATTGGCGGGCGATGGCATTAGATGAATATGATGGTTCTAAATGGACTAGTCATTTTTTTAACCAGAACGTTATACAGCTGAATCCAGCTGATTTAAAACCCAAGCGGACATTGAATTATCAATATTTGGCTGCCGACCCAAGTGTGATGTGGATTATGTCGTTGGAGCAATCCGTTCCCAATGAAGCACGTTTTGCATTAGGTCAAGATGGTCGAATTACACCCTACCGATTAACAGCACGTACAGAGCCGATTCAACTGAAATGGTTAGGAAGTGCAGAGCCGCCACAAATAAAAAATGTGGCTTTACTTGAAAAATTAAACACGCGCTATGTTGAAAACTTGGATGTTCAATCACAACGATTGGCCCAAACTTTATGGCAGCGCAGTCATCAAAATCCTGAGCGTTATATTGCAGAAGTTTTGCAATGGTATAAACAAAATCGCTTTGCATATACCTTAAGCCCAGGTGTATTGGGGCAAAATCGTATAGATGATTTTTTATTTGGATCAAGACAGGGCTTTTGCGAACATTTTGCATCGAGTTTTGCAATGTTGATGCGCTATGTGGGGGTTCCATCGCGTATTGTTGTGGGATATCAAGGTGGTCAATTAGCACCAGATGGAAAAAGTTGGGAAGTTCGTCAACTTGATGCACATGCGTGGACAGAGGTTTATGTCAATCAACATTGGCGTCGAATTGATCCTACAGCCATGATCGCACCTCAGCGTATCGATGGTGGGATGCAGGATTATATGGAACAAGATCGGACAATTTTTGGGAGCCAGCAGTCTACTTGGGCCTATCAACAATTTTCGATGTTGAAAAAAGTCCGTGTATGGAGTGATTATGCGAGTTACCAATGGCAAAGCAAAGTGGTGGGCTATAATGCTCAATCTCAACAACAATGGTTTAAAAAGCTCGGTACAAATTCTGCTTATGCAGGTGTTTTAATTCTTATTTTGAGTATTGGTGGCATTGTAGCATTATATTTTATATGGATTTTGCGGAAAAAAAGAAAAAGTTTAAGCCCGCTTGAAAGAGAAATTACCAATTTCGCAAAGAATTTACCCTTGAGCCAGCAAAAATTGACTTCTGAAAGTTTTCGGCATTGGTTACAACGTTTGGCAGAAAATGTACCTGAACATGAAAGGCGTTCATTTGAACAATCCATCAAGTTATTTGAGCAGGAAATTTACGTAGGTACTCCGCTAAGTTCTCAAGATATTCAATGTTTTAAGACTTTGCTTAAAACTTGTACGCAAAGTTTAAAAAACTCAGAAAAGGGCTTGTCATAAAAAATAAAAATGAATATGATGCTTGGACTTCAGGTGTATAGCTCAGTTGGTTAGAGCGCTACGTTGACATCGTAGAGGTCAGCAGTTCGAGTCTGCTTATACCTACCATATATATATCAAAGGTTTGCAAGGAATTTCATGTACTTGCAAGCCTTTTTTATTGCCTTTTGCTTGTTGCCATTGTTGCCATTGTTGCGAAATAGACAACAACTAAAACTCAATTTGTGTCATCATTGTGTCAGGATTTGTGTCAAGAAGCGTGCCTAACCCTGTTTGAAAAAACGTGGCGCTCATTTCTTACATAACTTTACATAAATGGTGAGCAGCAATGAAATTACCAAAACCTAGACAGCGTGGCAGCAGTTGGTCAATCTCAATCATGCTGAATGGTAAGCGTGAATATTGCACTCGCGATACCGAGCAGGAGTGCTTGCATTGGGCAATGGCGAGATTGATTGAAGCCAACTCCACGCCAAAAGAAGAAATTGAAGCGCAGCGTAAAACTGTGACTACGTTTCACGATCTATTCAATCTTTACTACAAAGCACACGGCAAAGACTCTAAATCTAAAAAATATATTCGTGAGCAGCTAGATTCATTTGAGAAGCGATTTGGCTTACTTGGTCGCAAAGACATTACGCAGATCACGCCGCAGGACTTAACGCACTGGCGCAACAAAAGACAATCCGAAGTGTCGGACGGCACAGTATTAAAAGAAATATCTCTCTATAGTTCCGTGTTTACTTTCGCACAAAAGGAATTGTTTATTTTAGACAGTAATCCATTTTTCAGTCTTAAAAAACCACGTAAGCCAAAACCTAGAAACAGGCGTATTTTGCAGTCTGAAATAGATAAAATTCTTGCTGAATTAAAATATGAAGTTGGTAATGTTCCGCGCACCAGTAGCCAATACGTTGCATGGGCATTTCTATTTGCAATTGAAACAGCTATGCGTCGTGGCGAGATATTGTCAATTCGCAGGGCAAATATATTTAAAGACCATATTCACTTGGCTGATACGAAAAATGGTGAAGAAAGGGATGTGCCACTTACTAAGAAAGCTAGAGAGTTAATGGCGCTGATTCAGCATAATGATGACCGCTTAATTCCGCTTACTGAGAATGCATTTAGATTGCAATTTGAGCGAGCAAAGGCAAGGGTAGGTGTTGAAGAAGTCAGATTTCACGACACACGCCATGAAGCGATTACTCGCTTTGTGAATGACCAGAAATTGCCAGTTGAGGTTTTAGCCAAAGTTACTGGCCATAAAACAATTAAAGTTTTGGTGAACACTTACTATAATCCCGACGTCAAGGATATATTGAAAATGCTAGATAGCTAGGCGTTAATTTTTACGCCTAGCTCCACCAGTGGATTTTTTAGCTTTAGGATTTAGGATTTTGTCTGCAATCGCTGCATTGTATAAGCATTTTGTGCTAAATCCTTGATTGTATCCTGCCAGTTTACGTCTAACAGTCTGTGCGCTGATGTTGTATTTAGCTGCAAGTTGTTCAGAACTCAGTAGCACCGTGTCAAGCAACTTCATTTCTTTGACAACGCCACCAAAGACATTTTCACCGACCAAAACCTGTGGCGGCTTATCTGCTTCAATTGTGATTTGAAATGTTTTCATTTCCCACCCCTTACTGCATTCACAGCATCATCAGATAGACCAAATACTTGACGCAAAGCTGCGACTACTTGTTTAACTTCATCTTCGGTGCGCCATACTCCCATATTCATAAAACGCCTATCGGCCTGCTCTGATACATAAACATTGTGACCATATCCAATTACTGTCTGTGTGCTAAAACACCAATAGGTTTCACCTACTTTCGGCTTAAATGGCGCAGACACTTCAATCCCGTTTAGCGTGATTGTTTTTGGTTTGAGGCGGAATCTACCCTTAAAGCAAAGTAATTCACCGACAGTCCATTGCGTTGAGTCGTACCAATTCATATCACCGATTGTTTGAAGCTCAACGCTCTCACCATTCGCCAGTGCAATTAACGCTTCTTTACCACTGATTAGATTAGTCATTGGCTGGCTCCTGTGCTTCGATCAATTCTTTCAATTTCAGCAATTATTAGGGCGGCAGCTCTAACCAAATCTCTTCTTGGGTTCTTAGGTTTCCAAAAATCTAAATCCCAAGGCCACAAATCTGGAACTTCCTCCTCCTGATAAACATCAGGGCCAAAGTTAGAATCAAAAACCCAGCCTCTGCGAACAACATTTTCCGCATAACAAACAGCAGCTCTTAAAAGCTCATTTTGCTCGTACTCGTCATCATTTTCAGTAGAGTAGAATTCTTGATTAATTTGACGTTGGCGCTCATTAATTACATCTTTGATTGCAAAACCTTCCGGCACCGCTTGGGCTTTAGCTTCCTGCTCAATAGCATTTGCGAATTCATAAACATATGCGTTTAAGTCCATGTTTCCACTTGCTTGCAACTTTAAAGAAAAACCGTTTGCCAAAGCCAATTCTTTAATTTTCTGAATATCCATCACACCACCTAAACCTTTAGTTCGCCACG